>NZ_JBXKJL010000044.1:0-11694 GCF_056994735.1 Geomonas sp. | reverse complement strand
CACCGGTGATCATGTTCTTTACGTAGTCGGCGTGGCCCGGGCAGTCGACGTGCGCGTAGTGACGCTTGTCGGTCTCGTACTCGACGTGGGCGGTGGCGATGGTGATACCACGCTCACGCTCTTCCGGAGCGTTGTCGATCTGGTCGAAAGCCTTGAACTCTGCCTGCCCCTTACCAGCGAGGACCTTGGTGATGGCAGCGGTCAGGGTGGTCTTGCCGTGGTCGACGTGGCCGATGGTGCCTATGTTTACGTGCGGTTTTGTTCTTTCAAACTTAGCCTTTGCCATTGCGGAATCCTCCTAGGTAAGGGAATTAAATATTAGCCTTAATCTTTTAGCCTTTAACCTTCGCGACGATCTCTTCAGCCACCGACTTCGGTACCGGCTCATAGTGGTCGAAGGTCATGGAGTAGGTTGCACGCCCCTGGGTTGCGGAACGAAGGATCGTGGAGTAGCCGAACATCTGGGCCAGAGGCACCATCGAGCTGACCACCTGGGCACCTGCGCGCCCTTCCATGCCCATGATGCGGCCACGGCGGGAGTTCAGGTCGCCGATGACGTCGCCCATGTACTCCTCGGGGACCACGACTTCGACGGACATGATCGGCTCAAGGATGATGGGGCCAGCCTTCTGGCACCCTTCTTTGAAGCCCATGGAGCCTGCGATCTTGAACGCCATCTCGGAGGAGTCAACCTCGTGGTAGGAGCCGTCGACCAGGGTGACCTTGACGTCCACCACCGGGTAGCCGGCCATGACGCCGGAATCGAGAGCTTCCTTGATGCCTTTGTCGACCGCCGGGATATACTCGCGCGGAACCACGCCGCCCTTGATAGCGTCGACGAACTCGTAACCCTTGCCAGCTTCCTGCGGCTCGACCTCCAGCCAGACGTGGCCGAACTGGCCGCGGCCGCCGGACTGACGCACGAACTTGCCTTCGGACTTGACCTTCTTGGTGATGGTCTCGCGGTATGCGACCTGCGGCTTACCGACGTTGGCGTCGACCTTGAATTCGCGGAACAGACGGTCGACGATGATCTCGAGATGAAGCTCGCCCATGCCGGAGATGATGGTCTGGCCGGTTTCCTCGTCGGTCTTGACGCGGAAGGACGGGTCCTCGGAGGCCAACTTGCCGAGCGAGATGCCAAGCTTTTCCTGGTCGGCCTTGGTCTTAGGCTCGATGGCGATCGAGATGACCGGCTCGGGGAACTCGATGGACTCGAGGATGACGGCGCTGTCTTCGTTGCAGAGCGTGTCGCCGGTAGTGGTGTACTTGAGACCCACGGCGGCGGCGATGTCGCCTGCGTACACTTCTTTTATCTCTTCACGCTTGTTGGCGTGCATCTTCAGGATGCGGCCGATCCTCTCGCGTTTCCCCTTGGTCGAGTTGTAGACGTAGGAACCGGAGGTGATGACGCCGGAGTAGACCCTGAAGAAGCAGAGCTGGCCAACGAACGGGTCGGTCATGATCTTGAATGCCAGCGAGGAGAAGGGCTCGGTATCGGAAGCGTGACGCTCGATCGGCGCCTCGGTGTTGGCATCGATACCCTGGATTGCCGGGATGTCAGTCGGAGCCGGCATGTAATCAAGAACTGCGTCCAGCAGCTGCTGGACACCCTTGTTCTTGAACGCCGAGCCGCAGATCACCGGGCAGATCTTGATGTCGAGGGTGCACTGACGGATGGCAGCCTTGAGCTCGTCTTTGGTGATTTCCTCACCGCCCAGGTATTTCTCCATCAGCGCGTCGTCGTGGCTGGATACTTCCTCGATCAGTGCGTCGCGGTATTCCTGAGCCTGGTCGACGAGATCAGCGGGGATCTCGATCACTTCGAAGACGGAGCCCATCGATTCGTCGTTGAATACGATGGCCTTCATCTCGATGAGGTCGACGATACCCTTGTAGTTCTCCTCGGAGCCGATCGGGATCTGCAGCGGGACGGGGTTGGCCTTGAGGCGGTCCTTGATCATGGCAACGCCGCGGAAGAAATCGGCGCCGACGCGGTCCATCTTGTTGACGAAGGCGATACGCGGAACGCGGTACTTGTCAGCCTGACGCCATACCGTCTCGGACTGCGGCTCGACGCCACCGACAGAGCAGAATACGGCGACAGCGCCGTCAAGGACGCGCAGCGAGCGCTCTACCTCGATGGTGAAGTCAACGTGACCCGGAGTATCAATGATGTTGATACGGTGGTCCTTCCACATGCAGGTGGTTGCAGCAGAGGTGATGGTGATGCCACGCTCCTGCTCCTGCTCCATCCAGTCCATGGTAGCGGCGCCGTCGTGGACCTCGCCGATCTTATGGGAAACACCGGTGTAGTAGAGAATACGCTCCGTGGTGGTTGTCTTCCCTGCATCTATGTGAGCCATGATCCCGATATTTCGGGTCATTTCCAGCGAAACCTGACGTGCCACTTACAAAACCTCCGAGTACTGTGGATCCTAAAGGATTACTACCAGCGGTAGTGAGCAAAGGCCCTGTTGGCCTCTGCCATCTTGTGCGTATCCTCACGCTTCTTCACCGCGGAACCACGGTTGTTGTAAGCGTCAAGGATCTCGCCGGCGAGCTTGTCGGTAACGGTCTTCTCGCTCCTGGCGTTGGAGTACTTCACCAGCCAGCGCATAGCCAGCGAGACGCGGCGCTCCGGACGCACTTCGACCGGAACCTGGTAGGTGGAACCGCCCACCCTTCTCGACTTCACCTCGAGCATCGGCTTGATGTTGTCGAGGCACTTCTTGAGAACCTTGACCGGCTCGTCGCTAGCCCTGGAAGCCGCCAGCTCGAGGGCGCCGTAAAGCGCCTTCTCAGCCGTAGACTTCTTGCCGTCCAGCATGATTATATTGATGAGCTTGGCGACCACCCGGTCACCGTACTTCGGATCCGGCAGAATCACCCTCTTGGCTACTTCTCTTCTTCTAGGCATAGCAAACCTCTCGCTTTATTCGATTACTTCGGTCTTTTTGCACCGTACTTGGAACGGCTCTTCATCCTTCCCTTCACGCCGACGGAGTCGAGCGTGCCGCGAACGATATGGTAACGGACACCCGGAAGGTCTTTAACCCTGCCGCCCCTGATCAGGACCACGGAGTGCTCCTGAAGGTTGTGCCCGACGCCCGGGATATAGGAAGTCACCTCGACGCCGTTAGTGAGGCGCACCCTGGCGACCTTCCTGAGAGCGGAGTTCGGTTTCTTCGGAGTTGTGGTGTAAACCCTGGTGCATACGCCCCTCTTCTGCGGGCAGCTCCTGAGTGCCGGAGCAGTGGATTTCTCACCCTTAGACTCCCGACCATTGCGAATAAGCTGATTGATTGTTGGCATACAGACCCTCTTCATACTATGCTTCCAGCTCAGGGCTCCCCCTGCGGAAGCGATGAAAATAGCAACATAGCATGTGCTTGTCAAGTTTTATTTCAAAATATTTTCACGAACCGCCGTGGCGGTTAGGCTTCTTCCAGATCCAGCTCTTCCTCTTCTACCGGCTCAGGTATGATCACCGGCTCTTCGGCGACCATGCGGAGGTTCCTGTAGATCGCCAGACCCGTACCAGCCGGGATCAGGCGGCCCATAATGACGTTCTCCTTGAGACCGCGAAGACTGTCAACTTTACCTTCTATGGATGCCTGTGTCAAGACTTTTGTTGTCTCCTGGAAGGAGGCCGCCGAGATGAAGGACTCGGTGGAGAGCGACGCCTTGGTGATACCGAGGAGCAGCGACTCCGCGGTGGCCGGCCTTCCGCCCTTGCTCATGGCCTTCTCGTTTTCTTCCTCGAAGACGTAGCGCTCGATCTGGTCGTCGATCAGGAGGTTGGTGTCGCCCACGTCCTTGACCCTGACCCTTCTGAGCATCTGGCGCACGATGGTCTCGATGTGCTTGTCGTTGATCTTTACGCCCTGCAGACGGTAGACCTCCTGCACCTCGTCGACCAGGTACTTGGCCAGTTCCTTCTGCCCCAGCACCCTGAGGATGTCGTGCGGGTTCGAGGAGCCGTCCATGAGGGCCTCGCCGGCGCGGACATGGTCCCCTTCGTGGACACTGATGTGCTTCCCTTTGGGGATCAGGTACTCTTTCGGCTCGCCCATCTCCGGGGTGACGATGACCTTGCGCTTGCCCTTGGCGTCCTTGCCGAAGGCGACCACGCCGTCGATCTCGGTGATGACCGCGAAGTCTTTCGGTTTTCTGGCCTCGAAGAGCTCGGCGACTCGCGGCAGACCACCGGTGATGTCCTTGGTCTTGGTGGTTTCGCGCGGGATCTTGGCGATGACGTCACCGGCGTTGACGACGGTGTCCTCCATCACGTTGATGTTGGAGCCGACCGGCAGGTAGTAGCGGGCCAGCAGGTTCTCCCCGATCTTGGCCGTCTTGCCGCTTTCGTCCTTGATGGTGATGCGCGGGCGCTTATCGGCGTCGCGGGTCTCGATGATGACCTTCCTGGAGAGGCCGGTGACTTCGTCGACCTGCTCCTCCATGGTGACCCCTTCGATGACGTCGCCGAACTTGACCTTACCGGAGATCTCGGTGAGGATCGGCATGGTGTACGGGTCCCACTCGGCGATGGACTGCCCCTGGGTGACCTTCTCCTCAGGCTTCACCTTGATCTTGGCGCCGTAGACGACGGTGTACTTCTCGCGTTCGCGCCCGGTCTCGTCCACGATGGCCAGCTCGCCGTTTCTGTTCATGACGATGTGGTGACCTTCGGAGTTGATGACGGAGTTGATGTTGATGAACTTGGCAAAACCCTCGTTCCTCGCCTCCAGTGCCGTCTGCTCCGCGCGCCTCGATGCGGTACCACCGATATGGAAGGTACGCATGGTGAGCTGGGTACCAGGCTCGCCGATCGACTGGGCGGCGATGACGCCGACCGCCTCGCCGCGGTTCACCAGGTGCCCGCGTGCCAGGTCGCGGCCGTAGCACTTGGCGCAGATGCCGCGGCGGCTCTCGCAGGTGAGCACCGAGCGGATCTTGACCTTCTCGAGGCCGGCGGCCTCGATCTTGGCCACCAGGGTCTCGTCGATCTCCTCGTTGGCCGGGACCAGCACGTCGCCGGTGACCGGATCGAGGATGTCGTCCAGGGCCACGCGGCCCAGGATGCGGTCACCGATGTGCTCGATGACCTCGCCCCCTTCAGTGAGGGAGGAGACGGTGAGGCCGTCGATGGTGCCGCAGTCGACCTCGGTGATGATGGCGTCCTGGGCGACGTCGACCAGACGGCGGGTGAGGTAACCGGAGTTTGCCGTCTTGAGTGCGGTATCGGCCAGACCTTTACGGGCACCGTGGGTCGAGATGAAGTACTGGAGCACGGTGAGGCCTTCGCGGAAGTTCGCGGTGATCGGAGTCTCGATGATCTCGCCCGACGGCTTGGCCATGAGTCCCCTCATCCCGGCCAGCTGGCGGATCTGCTGGGCGGAACCCCTTGCGCCCGAGTCGGCCATCATGTGGATCGCGTTGAAAGACGGCACCTTGACGTCGTTTCCTTCGGGATCCTTGATGGTGTCACGGGAGAGGTTGTCCAGCATCTCGCGGGCGATGTCCTCGGTCGATTTCGCCCAGATGTCGATGACCTTGTTGTAGCGCTCGCCGTCGGTGATCAGACCCTCGGTGTACTGGTTCTGGATCTCCTGCACCTCTTCGGTGGCGCGGGTGATGATGGCGGGCTTTCCTTCCGGGATGACCATGTCGTTGATGGAGATGGAGATACCGGCCTTGGCTGCATAGCGGAAGCCGATCGACTTCAGCTTGTCGGCCAGCACCACCGTCTCCTTGTTCCCGGCCAGACGGTAGCAGGTATCGACCAGGTTGGAGAGCTCCTTCTTGGTCATGACCTTGTTGATGGCCGAGAACGGCACCGCCTCGGGCAGGATCTCCCGCAGCAGCACGCGGCCGGTGGTGGTCTCCACCAGGGTCGGGCGCTCGTCGGTCGGGAGGTTCTTCATCCTGACCTTGATCCTGGCCTGCAGGTTGATCTCGCCCGCATCCCAGGCGATGGAGACCTCGTCGATCGACGAGAAGATCTTCCCTTCACCCTGGGCGAAGTGCTTCTCGCGGGTCATGTAGTAGATGCCGAGAACCATGTCCTGGGACGGCACGATGATCGGCTTGCCGTGTGCCGGCGACAGGATGTTGTTGGTGGACATCATGAGCACGCGGGTCTCGACCTGGCTCTCCACGGAGAGCGGGAGGTGGACCGCCATCTGGTCACCGTCGAAGTCGGCGTTGAAGGCGGTGCAGACCAGCGGGTGGAGCTGGATGGCCTTGCCCTCGATCAGCACCGGCTCGAAGGCCTGGATGCCGAGTCTGTGGAGCGTCGGGGCGCGGTTGAGCATGACCGGGTGTTCCTTGATCACCTCTTCCAGGACGTCCCAGACCTCCGGCTTCTCCTTCTCCACCATCTTCTTGGCGCTCTTGATGGTGGTGACGAAGCCGCGCTCCTCGAGCTTGTTGTAGATGAACGGCTTGAAGAGCTCCAGCGCCATCTTCTTGGGGAGACCGCACTGGTGGAGTCTCAGTTCCGGACCGACGACGATAACGGAACGGCCGGAGTAGTCGACGCGCTTTCCGAGGAGGTTCTGACGGAAGCGGCCGCTCTTACCCTTGAGCATGTCGGAGAGCGACTTCAGCGGACGCTTGTTCGGTCCGGCGATGGCGCGGCCGCGGCGGCCGTTGTCGAAGAGGGCGTCGACAGCTTCCTGCAGCATCCTCTTCTCGTTCCTGATTATGACCTCAGGGGCCTGCAGCTCCATCAGGCGCTTCAAGCGGTTGTTGCGGTTGATCACGCGACGGTAGAGGTCGTTCAGGTCCGAGGTCGCGAAGCGGCCGCCGTCCAGCGGGACCAGCGGGCGGAGCTCCGGCGGCAGCACCGGGATGCACTCGAGGATCATCCACTCCGGCTTGTTGCCGGAATTCTTGAAGGCCTCGATGACCTTGAGGCGCTTGGCGGTCTTCTTGCGCTTGGCCTCGCTGGTCGCCTCCTGCATCTCGACCCTCAGGTTTTCGGAGAGGAGGTCGAGATCCATGGAGGTCAGGCAGGTCCTGATGGCGGCTGCCCCCATACCGGCCTCGAAGCTGGTCGGACCGTGCTCCTCCAGGGCCTTCTGGTACTGGTCCTCGGAGAAGACCTGACCGAAGGGGAAGCCGGTGTTCTTCGGGTCGGTCACCACGTAGGCCTCGAAGTAGAGCACCTTCTCGAGGTCCTTCAGGGTGATGTCCATCAGGTTGCCGATCCTTGAAGGAAGGGACTTGAGGAACCAGATGTGGGCCACCGGGGTGGCCAGGTCGATGTGGCCCAGGCGCTCGCGGCGCACCTTGGACGGGATGACCTCGACGCCGCACTTCTCGCAGACGATGCCGCGGTGCTTCATCCGCTTGTATTTACCGCAGTTGCACTCGTAGTCCTTCGTAGGACCGAAGATCTTCGCGCAGAAGAGGCCGTCGCGCTCCGGCTTAAAGGTACGGTAGTTGATGGTCTCCGGCTTCTTGACCTCGCCGAACGAACGCTCCCTGATCTTTTCCGGAGAAGAGATCGAGATTTTGATGGAGGAGAAGTGCAACGGATCTTTCGGCTTATCGAAAAAAGTAAAGATATCTTCCAAAGTATATTCCTCCCTGTTAGTAGGAGTTACGTTATCAATTAAGGCATCATACGAGAGTCGGAGCCGTCAGACCGTAGGACCAGCCTGACAGCTCACAGCGACCCTAGTCCTCTTCGCTCTCCAGCAGTTCGACGTCGAGGCCCAGGGACTGCAGCTCCTTGATCAGAACGTTGAACGATTCCGGCAGACCAGGCTCCAGGGTGTGCTTCCCTTTGACGATGGCCTCGTACATCCTGGTGCGGCCGGCCACGTCGTCGGACTTGACGGTGAGGAACTCCTGCAGCGCGTATGCGGCGCCGTAAGCCTCCATCGCCCAGACCTCCATCTCCCCGAGCCTCTGGCCACCGAACTGCGCCTTGCCGCCCAGCGGCTGCTGGGTGACCAGCGAGTAGGGACCGATCGACCTGGCGTGGATCTTGTCGTCGACCAGGTGATGGAGCTTCAGCACGTACATGATGCCGACGGTGACCTTGTGCATGAAGGCGTCGCCGCTCTTGCCGTCGTACAGGGTGACCTGTCCGGTGGTCTCGAAGCCGGCGTGCTTCATCATGGCCTGGATCGACTCTTCGCTTGCGCCCTCGAAGACCGGGGAGGCCATGGGGATGCCGCGCTTGAGGCGCTTGGCGACATTGATCAGCTCCTCTCCTTCCAGCTTGTCGAGGAATTTGTCCATGTCGGGGTTGCCGTAGGCACCCTTCAGGAAGCGCTTGATCTCGTCGTGCGGAGAGTTCTTCTCCAGGAACTCCTCGATCTTCCAGCCCAGGCCGCGTGCTGCCCAGCCAAGGTGGGTCTCGAGGATCTGCCCCACGTTCATACGGGACGGAACGCCCAGCGGGTTCAGCACGATCTCGACCGGACGACCGTCTTCCATGTACGGCATGTCCTCTTCCGGAAGGATCCTGGAGACGACACCCTTGTTACCGTGGCGGCCGGCCATCTTGTCACCGACCTGGAGCTTTCTCTTGATGGCGATGTAGACCTTGACCATCTTGATGACGCCCGGGGGGAGGTCGTCGCCGCGGCGAAGCTTCTGCACCTTGTCGTCGAAGACGTACTTGATGATGTCGATCTGCTGGTTGAGCGTCGCCAGCGTCTGGGCCACTTTCTCGTCGACGGTATCGTCGTCGGCGATGGAGATCTCGTCCCAGCGGTCCATGGAGAAGGACTTCAGCATCTCCTCGGTGATGGCGGCCCCTTTCGGGATCAGCACCTTGCCGTCGGTACCTTCGATCTTGACCGCAGCGGTGCGGCCGACCAGGAGCTTCTTCAGCTTGCCGATGGCCGAATCGCGGATGATGCGGATCTCGTCCTGCTCGTCCTTCCTGAGACGCTGTTCCTCGGCCTTCTCGATGATCTCGGTGCGGGCGTCCTTGTCCGCGCCTTTGCGCGAGAAGATCTTGGCGCCGATCACGGTCCCCTCGACCCCCGGCGGCACGCGCAGCGAGGTATCCCTCACGTCGCCCGCCTTCTCGCCGAAGATGGCCCTGAGGAGTTTCTCTTCCGGGGAGAGCTGAGTCTCGCCCTTGGGAGTGATCTTGCCGACCAGGATGTCGCCCGGGCGTACTTCGGCCCCGATCCTGATGATACCCGACTCGTCCAGGTCCTTCAGGGTCTCTTCGCCGAGGTTCGGGATGTCGGAGGTGATCTCCTCCTTGCCCAGCTTGGTGTCGCGGGCCACCGCCTCGAACTCCTCGATGTGGATCGAGGTGTAGCGGTCGTCCTTGACCAGGCGCTCTGAGATGAGGATGGAGTCCTCATAGTTGTAGCCGCCCCAGGGCATGAAGGCAACCAGCACGTTCTGGCCCAGGGCCAGCTCTCCCATGTCGGTGGACGGTCCGTCGGCGATGATGTCGCCGGCTTTCACGTGATCGCCGACCTTGACCACCGGCCTCTGGTTGATGCAGGTGTTCTGGTTGGACCTGGCGAACTTGATCAGGTTGTAGATATCCACGCCGGTGCCGGTCGCGTCGTACTGGTCCTCGTCGATCTTGACTACGATCCTGGAGGCGTCGACCGACTCGACCACGCCGTTATGGCGGGCAACCGAGGAAACCCCGGAATCCCTGGCCACGACGCGCTCCATGCCGGTACCGACCAGCGGAGAGTCGGCGCGCAGAAGAGGCACGGCCTGGCGCTGCATGTTCGAACCCATGAGGGCGCGGTTCGCGTCGTCGTTTTCGAGGAACGGGATCAGCGAGGCGGCAACGGAAACGAGCTGCATCGGGGCCACGTCCATGAGCTCCAGCTCGTCGCGTCCCACCAGCACGAACTCGCCGCTCTTCCTGGCAGAGATGTAGTCGGCGGCGAAACGGCCGTTTTCATCGATTTCGGCGTTGGCCTGGGCGATGGCGTGACCTTCCTCCTCGAGAGCCGAGAAGAAGCGGACCTCGTCGGTCACCCTCCCATCCTTGACCACGCGGTACGGCGTCTCCACGAAGCCGTGCTCGTTGATGCGGGCGTAGGTGGAGAGCGAGGCGATCAGGCCGATGTTCGGACCCTCAGGGGTCTCGATCGGGCAGACGCGGCCGTAGTGGGTCGGATGGACGTCGCGGACCTCGAAGCCCGCGCGCTCGCGGGTCAAGCCCCCCGGTCCAAGAGCCGAGAGACGACGCTTGTGCGTGACCTCGGAGAGCGGGTTGGTCTGGTCCATGAACTGCGACAGCTGCGACGAGCCGAAGAACTCGCGCACGGCGGCGGCCGCCGGCTTGGCGTTGATCAGGTCCTGCGGCATCACGGTGTCGATGTCGACGGACGACATGCGCTCCTTGATGGCACGCTCCATGCGCAACAGGCCGATGCGGTACTGGTTCTCCATCAATTCGCCGACCGAGCGGACGCGGCGGTTGCCGAGATGGTCGATATCGTCGATCTCGCCCTTGCCGTCGCGCAGGTCGACCAGCGTCTTGATGACCGCCAGGATGTCGTCCTTGCGCAGCGTGCGCTGGGTATCGGGCGCATCGAGCTCGAGCCGCATGTTCATCTTGACGCGGCCGACCGCGGAGAGGTCGTAGCGCTCGCCGTCGAAGAACAGCGACTGGAACATGGCCTGCGCGGATTCCAGCGTCGGCGGCTCGCCCGGACGCATCACGCGGTAGATGTCGAACAGCGCGTCCTCGCGCGTCATGTTCTTGTCGGCGGACAGCGTGTTGCGGACGTAGGCGCCGACATTGACGTGGTCGATGTCGAGCAGCGGCAGCTCCTTGTAGCCCTGCTCGTTGAGCGACTTCAGCAGCTTGTCGGTGATTTCATCGCCCGCCTCGGCGTAGATCTCGCCGGTCTTCGGATTGACGAGGTCCTCGGCGAGGTAATTGCCGGCCAGATCCTCATCCGACATACGCAGCGCCTTCAGCCCCTTTTCCTGGAGCTGGCGCGCCGAGCGCACGGTGAGCTTCTTGCCGGCCTCGAGCACGACCTTGCCGGTGTCGGCATCGACCAGGTCGTTCATCGTGGTGTAGCCGCGGAAGCGGTTGGCGTCGAACGGCACGCGCCAGCCGTCCTTGGTGCGCTTGTAGGCGATCCGCTTGTAGAAGGTGTTGAGGATAGTCTCGCCGTCGAGCCCGAGGGCGAACATCAGCGAGGTCACCGGAATCTTGCGGCGCCGGTCGATGCGCGCATAGACGATGTCCTTGGCGTCGAACTCGATGTCGAGCCAGGAGCCGCGATAGGGGATGACGCGGGCTGCGAACAAAAGCTTGCCCGAGGAATGGGTCTTGCCCTTGTCGTGGTCGAAGAACACGCCGGGCGAACGGTGCATCTGGGAGACGATGACGCGCTCGGTGCCGTTGACGATGAAGGTGCCGTTCATCGTCATGAGCGGGATGTCGCCCATGTAAACGTCCTGCTCCTTGATGTCCTTGACCGAGCGCGCGCCCGTCTCTTCATCGATATCGAACACGATGAGGCGCAGCGTTACCTTGAGGGGCGCGGCATAGGTCATGCCGCGCTGGCGGCACTCGTCAACGTCGTACTTGGGCGGCTCGAATTCGTAATGAACGAATTCGAGTTGAGCGGTGTTAGAAAAGTCGGAGATCGGAAACACCGACTTGAAGACGGCCTGCAGCCCCTCGTCGGGACGGCCGCCTTCCGGCTCCTTGACCAGAAGGAACTGGTC
>NZ_JBXKJL010000043.1:0-2412 GCF_056994735.1 Geomonas sp. | reverse complement strand
TGCGACTCCAGGATCAGGGTCTGGTCAAGGCGCGCGGACGCCAGCGGACGGATTCCACCCACGTACTCGCGGCGGTGCAGGGGCTCAACCGGTTGGAGCGGGTGGGCGAGACGCTCCGGGCCGCCCTCACCAGTTTGGCGGTGGCCGCCCCGGACTGGCTTCAGGCGCACGCCCCCAGGAGTGGTACGAGCGCTACGGCCAGCGCGTCGAGAATTACCGATTTCCCAAGTCCGAAGCCGCCCACCAGCAACTGGCAGCCGCCATCGGGGCGGATGGCCAGTTCCTGCTCGAGACAGTTGAGGCCGCCACCGATCCACCTTGGCTACAGACGATCCCCGCTGTCGAAATCCTCCGTCGAGTCTGGCCCGAGCAGTATATTGAGCAGGAAGGGGCGTTCCGGTGGCGGACCCTTGCGGAGATGCCGGCGGCGGCGGAACAGGTCTGTTCCCCCTACGATCCTGAGGCGCGCTATAGCACCAAGCGTTCGGTGGAGTGGGTCGGTTATAAGGTCCATCTCACCGAGACCTGCGATCCCCAGGCCCCTCATATGATGGTCAACGTTGCAACGACCCCGGCCAGCACCCCGGATGATAATATGGCAGAAGTTGTCCATGCCTCACTGGCCGAACGCTGCCTGCTACCGACCGAGCATTTAGTCGACAAAGGGTATACCGATGCCCAGGTCCTGCTCGCTAGCCAACAGGAGTATCAGGTAACGATCACAGGACCCGTGGCGGAAGATCCTAGCTGGCAAGCCCGTGACGGCACCGGTTTCGACAAATCGCACTTCATCGTGGAGTGGGACCGGCAAGTGGTCACGTGTCCGGCCGGCAAGCAAAGCATTTCCTGGCTCCACAATACTTACCCGAAAAACGGGGTAATGTGGGCAGCTCGCTGTTCGCGCCAGGACTGCACGCCCTGCCCGTTTCGGGCACAGTGCACCCGCGCCAAGGTCGAGCCCCGAATTATCGGGCTACAGCCGCAAGAACAGCATGAAGTCCTTCAAGCCGGCCGCCAGCAACAAACCACCGCACAATTTCGACAGCAGTATGCAGCGCGGGCCGGCATCGAGAGCACCCAGGGGCAAGCGATCCGGCGCTGCGGGTTACGCCAGTCACGCTATATCGGCCTAGCCAAAACCCATCTGCAGTATGTTATCACGGCGGTAGCGGTGAACCTGGTCCGACTGGGCGAGTGGTGCAGGGCGAGCGCGCATAAATCTTCATCCGAACACGATCTTGGCGCGGAAGTCATCATTCCAGGCGGCCTTGCGGCGTTTCTTGGCGAGACTCAGAGATGAGGGTTCCTGGTCGAATAGGTTCATACACAGGTGGCGGATGGCGGTCATGATGGTGGGGGCGTTGCCCTTGCGAATGCGGCTGGCATCTTCGCCGAAGATAACATCCAAGCGCCAGTGCAGCCGGTTTTCGATCCCCCAGTGCCCGCGCACGCCATGAGCAACGCGGTGGGCGTCGGCCTGCCGGGAGCTAATAAAGTAGCGCTGCTCAACCGTTTGTGTCTCCCCGGTCACCGAGATCCGTTCCACCATCCCCATGCTACGCAGCCCCATCCAACGGTCGGTAGCCGGGAGCGTGCGCCGGTCCTCGGTGATCCAATAACGCCTGACTTCCAGGCGTCCATCGGCTTTGTCCCCCTCTGCGCCGTAGTCATGTCTCCGGTGGGCGAAGTTGGCCTGCTGGGCCACCGCGAAGCAATCCTCGACCGCCTCCTGGAGGGTGCTCTGGGTGCCTGTGAGTCCCAGCAGATAGTCGCCGCCTTGGGCGACTATCTGCTCGGCCACGGCGCATTGGCAACCCATGGCATCCATAGTGACGAGGCAACCCGTGCGTTCCAGCAGTTCCAGTAGCTTTGGGATAGCCGTAATCTCATTAGACTTTTCCGCCGTCGCCTCTTGCCCTAAGACCAAGCGAGTAGGACTCGCCCAGGCGCTGACCAGATGCCGGGGGTGTCGCGCGCGCTGTCGGTCGCGCGAGCCCCTTGCCGTTTTGCCGTCCACCGCGATGACCTCGCCTCCCCTCGCCTGCGCGACCGCTTGTGTCCAGCGGCGGAAGCACTCCTGAAATCCCTTCGGCGACAGCCGCGCGATCACGTTGGCGATACAATCATCGGAAGGCACCCCGTTTTTAAAGGGCGCGAACCGACGAAGCCACTCCAGCTGCTCCCGACCACAGTCCTCGATAGCCTCCCAGCCATCGGCCCCACGGATCACCGCACAGAGGGTCACTACCACAATATCGCTCAACGCGTGAAGCTGGTTGCGTTCGATCCGTGGATCTTCTAGCGCTGCAAAATGTATGAGGATGCTTGCTGACACGAGAAATTCCTAAGGGCATTTCTCGATATACTGGCCTATCTGGCTGGTATTGAACAGCTTTAAGCGCGCTCGCCCTG
>NZ_JBXKJL010000042.1:0-1198 GCF_056994735.1 Geomonas sp. | reverse complement strand
CTGCCGATCACGATGACGTCGATCTCCTCTTTCTGAGCGAAGCGGATCAATTCCTCCGCCGGATCACCGTAGACCACGGCGGTCTCCAGAGGCACCTCCATTTCGGCTGCGTTCTTCTCAATGACATAGAAGATCCGCTCCTTGAGTTCGGCCCATTTATCCTGCTCGGTGATCGGCTTCTGAGGGACAAAATCGGTGAAGGTGTTTCGGGGGGCGTTGGGGAGCACCAGCAATCCGTAGACCTTGCTCTTGAACTGACTCGGGTTGCCGGCCGCCATCCTGATCGCCTCTTCCGCGGCCTTGTCGGAGAGCGGGGAACCATCGATGGCAACGAGGATTTTCTTGCGCAGGTTGAGCATCTGCTTCCTCCGGAAAAGGAGATTCTTTCAGTAACGGCTGCACAACTATAATTCATTGTCACTGTTTTTAAAACAGCTAATTTCAAACGCTTCCAATGACATAACAGGCTGCGATGACTGAAGTATTTTAAAGGTGTGGCATTTAGCGTATTGACAGGTGCGGGCATCCCAGTGAGAATAGATTTCAACACTGTTTCGCTTATGACAGTAGCTGCGGCTTTAATAGAGAGAAGCTGCTCCGTCACATACTCTTCCTCCAATCCTTGGTGGGAGCAGAGCTCTGGTTTAAGGGAGGGAGCCATGATCGTCGGCATACTGAAGGAGATAAAAACGGAGGAGAACCGGGTCTCGATGACGCCGGCCGGGGTCGAGGTCATGGTGGCGAAGGGACACACCGTGCTGGTTGAATCGCTGGCCGGAGTCGGGAGCGGCTTCAGCAACGAGGCCTATCAAGCAGCTGGAGCGGAAATCGTCGCCGCCCCGGCGGAGATCTACAGCCGCGCCGAGTTGATTATGCACGTCAAGGAACCCCAGCCTTCCGAGTACGAGCTGATCCGCGCCGGACAGATCGTCTTCACCTACTTCCACTTCGCAGCTTCCAAGGAACTGACGCAGGCGATAGTGAAAAGCGGCGCCGTCGCCATCGCCTACGAGACCATAACCGACGTCGACAACACCCTCCCCCTGCTCACCCCGATGAGCGAAGTCGCGGGACGGATGGCGGCCCAGGAGGCGGCCAAGTATTCAGAGCGGACACAGGGCGGCCGCGGCATCCTGCTGGGAGGGGTTCCCGGTGTGCCGCCGGCCACCGTCGTGGTCCTCGGCGGCGGGGTGGTGGG
>NZ_JBXKJL010000041.1:0-3142 GCF_056994735.1 Geomonas sp. | reverse complement strand
GATAAGGGCATTCGGGGATGACAATCTCATAGCGGAAGATTAGCGCTGACTAGTAAAGTAATGGAGTGTGAATGAAGAAGCCCGCTTATGCGGGCTTTTTTATTGTCAAAGCGGATCAGGTTCTCCTGCCCTCTCTGATATGGACCTTCTTGACCCGTGCGCGGATCTTCACTCCGGTCAGTTCACGGTACAGGCGCGACAGATACTTCACCGTCACCACTTTGTGAATGTAGGCCTGGGTGAACCTGTAGAGGAGCCTGCGCAACCGGGAGGGGGTGCGGCTGCCGAGCAGCAGCGGGCAGAAGTCCGAGAGCTGCACGGTGACCCGCACACCCTCATCGCTTCTCCGGATGCTCAAGGAAAACATGCCGCGGTCGCATTCCCCTGCCTGCACCAGGAAACCACCATTGATCCTCAGCTGCACCTCTTCAGCTTCCTGCCGCAGGAACTGTTCGGGCGGTTCGAAACTCAAAAGCGCAAGCTTGGAGTCCAGGAGCCGGAACTGGACCCCTTCGCTAAGTGCGATCGGACGGATTACGGAGCATGTCCAGTCTCTAATCAGCTTAAAGTAACGCTCCAGCAGCAAAGTCGCGGTGATGCGATCGGCGCAGGAGTCGGGGAAGACCATCCACTGCACCGAGAAGACCGAACCATCCGGCAACAGAACCTGCTGCAGGGCGATCTCCGTCACTTCCTCTTTTACCCGAACGGCCATAACTGTACCCCGACACCTTAGGCAGGCTCACCCTTCACGCAGACGGCATACTTGAGATAGCGTCCCTCGGGGAAGGTGACCGGATAGGGGAAATCCTCCGGCTGCCCCGCAAGCGAGATAACCTGCAGTGAAGCCCCCGCCTGAAGCGCGCCGCGGCGCAGTTCCTTCAGATAATCGGCCACATCGACCTTCTGGTGATTGGACGAGGTTATCAGCAGGCCGCCGCCCTTCAGGAGTTTCACGGCCGCTGCCACGAGGTCCGAGGTCCCGCCCCTGGTGGTGAAGCGGCTCTTGGAGGTGGTCGAGAAGGAAGGCGGGTCCATCAGGATCACGTCGTAGCACTTCTGCCGGCGCGCCATGTCGTCGAGGACCGAGAAGCAGTCGCCGACCAGGAACTCATGACGCTTCGGGTTGAGCCGGTTCGCGCTGAAGTTGGAGCGGGCGATCTCCATGTACCCGGGCGAGGCATCGACACTGGTTACGACGCTTGCCCCGGCCGCCGCGGCCGCCACCGAAAAGGCGCCGGTGTAGGAAAAGAGGTTCAGGAAGCGCTTCCCTTTCACCCGGGGCATGAGGGCGCGGCGATTGTTGCGCTGGTCCAGGAAGAGGCCCGTGTTGAGCCCCCGCTCCAGGCTCACCTGGAAATTCAGCCCGTTCTCCAGCACCAGGAGGGGATCCGGAGCGGGATTCCCCGCCAGCAGGCGGCCATACTTCTTGTCCTCGCCCTCCGACTCGAGCTCCCTCGTCTTCTGGGGGCGGACCTTCTCATAGATCCCCGCGGGAGAGAGAAGCTCATCGAGGGCCTGGGTGACAAGCTTAAGGTGCCGTTTCCATCCCGCGCAGTAGATCTGCACCATCAGGTAATCGCCGTAGCGGTCCACGGTCAGCCCCGGGAGAGCGTCACCCTCCCCGTTCACCAGCCGGTAGGCGTTGGTCTCCGTCAGGTCCGCATGATCCCGGCGCAGATTTACTGCCCGCTCCAGCCGATTCTTCACCCAGGCCCGATCCAGCCGGATCCGCTCCCGGGAGAGGATCCGCGCGACGATCCGGTCCTTCGGGTCGAGAAGTGCCGTAGCCAGAAACCGGCCGGAGCCGTCGCTCAGCTCGACCACATCGCCGGCCTCCCCGGCCGGCCACCTCTTCGTGTAGGCGTCCGCGATGATCCAGGGATGGCCCAGCTCGATCATCCTGACCGACTCTGCCCCTACAGTCCGCACTTGTGACATGATATCTACCTCTGAAAACAACAGGGGCGGGAGCTAAGTGCCGTCGAACCGACCGCAATGTACTCCCGCCCGTTGATTGTACTTGATGGAGTGAAGGGTGGTGTTCAGCCCGGTCGAGTGGTTTTCACCATTCACCATTCACCATTCACCATTCACGCCTCTAGTGAGTCGCCTGGGTCTTCATCTGCTCGGCAGCCATGGCGGACTTTGCCTGCTCCAGCGCCTCCATCTCCTTGACTTTCTCGCCCAGCCAGTAGTGCAGTTCGCGAGCAGTCTGGTAGTTCACCACCACCCCGTTGATGACCTGACGGACGAGGCTGCGGCCAAGGTCGGAGGGCTCGACTTCGGTCTCGGCGCCGATGGTCCCGGCAGCGGTGATTTCGTGGGAGATGGCATTCGGCAGCGGCTGGCGCTCGAGGTAGAAATTCATCACCAGTTCGCCGCGCGGGGAGACGCCGCCGTGGGCGCCATTGACATAGACCGGGCTGTAATCGTACTGGAAGATGTATTTGAAGGTCATTTCAGGATTTTTAGCCATTTTGCTCTCCTTGAATTGTAGTGTGCCGTATCGCTACAGCTGCAGTTGAAGTTTTATAACATGGAGAACACGATCAAACAAGAATGAATGACCTTTTAGGCGGGAGGCCCGGAACCAACACAGGAAAGAAGTTACCGCGTTCGAGGCAGGGTAGAAGCCATAACCTTTGCATGAAGCGCTTCGGGTGCAATGTCAGCACCATTGTCCCATACAATCGTCTGGAACACATCTGACAGGGTAAACTTCTGAAAATTGAGCTTGTCTTGAAGCGGCTCAAATACCGGCCCCCACAGGATATCCCTGAGATCTGCGATCCCGCTCACTCCGTCATTGAATTCTACCCATATCTTATAGTCGGTACGATATTCGGCTTTTGTAACAGTGATCATGGCACACCCCCTACTGTTCCAGCGGAGCTATTTTCTTCAACTCCGCATGCCTTCGTGCCAGCTCCCAGTCCGGCTGATTTCTGGCATAAGCACCTCACGCAGTATTACATCACAGGCTGACGATTAGAGCATTATAGCATTAGCTGACGTCTAATGGATTCCGTGCTGGGTCTTCGAAAGGTAGTAGTCGTAGTTCCCCTCGTAAAGACGCATCTCCCCGTGGTCGACCTCGATCACCCGGTCGACCAGCTGGCGCAGGAAGTGACGGTCATGG
>NZ_JBXKJL010000040.1:0-1160 GCF_056994735.1 Geomonas sp. | reverse complement strand
GAAGCGGTAGCCGCCATCAAGGAAGGGGCGGTGGATTTCCTCACCAAGCCCCTCGACGACCCCGACAATCTCCTTGCCCTGGTTAATCGAACCATCGACGCCCAGGCGCGTGCGCGGGATTACCTCTCTCTAAAGGAATGCGAGGAGGCGGGTCTGCCACCGGAAGAGCTCATCTTCGCAGGAGAGTCGATGCGGCCGGTTCGACAGCTGGTGCACAGCGTGGCCGGTGCCATGGCGAATGTCTTGATCTTCGGTGAGAGCGGGACGGGAAAAGAGCTGGTGGCCAGGAGCGTTCATTTGCTGAGTCCACGGAGGAAGGGGGGATTCGTCGCCCTCAACTGCGCTGCGGTTCCGGAAAACCTCCTGGAGAGCGAGCTCTTCGGGCACGAAAAAGGCGCCTTCACCGGGGCCATCCAGGCACGGCAAGGAAAGTTCGAGCTGGCGAGGGGGGGCACGATCTTCCTGGACGAGATCGGCGAGATGCCGCTTTCCCTGCAGGCGAAGCTTCTGCGGGTTCTGCAGGAGCGGGTTTTCGAGCGGGTGGGCGGCAGCAAAGAGATCAAGGCGGATGTCCGGGTCATCGCCGCCACCAACCGGAACCTCCGCCAGGAAGTGGACCAGCGTCGCTTTCGCGAGGACCTCTACTACCGGCTGAACGTCTTCCCGCTCCATCTCCCCCCCCTTCGCGAGAGGGGGGATGCCATCCCTCTGCTGATCGATTACTTCATGCAACGTTTCAGCAGGCAGGTTGGCAAAGGCCTGAAGGGTGTCGAGGCCCAGGCCGTTTCCGCCATGAGAAGCTATGGCTGGCCGGGGAACGTCCGGGAACTGCAAAATGTCATGGAGCGGGCGGTGATACTCTCCACGGATGTCATCAGAGAGGCCACCCTGCCGGACGAGATACTGCGAAGAGTCAGGCCGGAAAACCTCGAGAGTCGGGAGATGCTGAAATGCGCGGAGAGGGAACTCATCGAGAAGGCGGTCAAAAGACATGGCGGGAACCGGCGCCTCGCTGCGGAGGAACTCGGGGTATCCCGGCGGACGCTCCAGTACAAACTGAAAGAGTACGGGTTGCTGGACGCGCTTTGACCTGGTGCAAATCGCCGGTCGACAGGTGCAAAGGATTGCACTTGTTTTGCCGGTCAAGGCCGGGTTTGAAA
>NZ_JBXKJL010000039.1:0-3832 GCF_056994735.1 Geomonas sp. | reverse complement strand
GGCGCCGACCTGATCCTGACCTATCACTCGAAGGAAGTGGCGAAGCTCCTCAAAAAGGGATACGAAGCATCCTTCCTCGAGCGCTCCAGCTGCGGCTGCGGCTGCAAATGAAATAACAGGCAAAAATAGAAAAGGAAAAGGCCCGCGCGAAACGGGCCTTTTCCTTTTACTAATTAGCGCCAATCTTCCACTACGAGATTGTCATCCCCGAATGCCCTTGTCGGGGATCCAGATTTCACGTCGTTTAGGAGCTGGATTCCCGATCAGAATCGCTTCGGGAATGACAGATTTGGGGTTCCCTTGTGCCGCACGTCCGGTGAGCTAGGTCAGTACATCTTGCCTTGTTGAAAGGAGGTCGGGGTGGAGATTTGCCTCGAGCGAGGCGAGCGCGGCGGGATTGAGGCTAGAGATGAATGTCCTGCTTGATGTTCTTCGGCGTGTAGCTCTCGGCCACCCGCCAGCCTCTGCCCTTCACTAATACCGGTTCCAGCCGGCAGGCTATGTAGCCGATCAGGCTGGCATGCAGGGGGAGGTCCGAAGCGATGGTAACGATGCGGAAACCGACGAAATCGCCAACCTCGGGATAGTGCTGCGCCTCCTTGAGGGTGCAACTCCACACCCTGTTTCCACCATCGGAACCGGCGACCCTGATGAGAAAGGTACGCTCTCCGTCTCGCCCCACTTCCCCTTCCTCTTCGACCAGGGCAGGAATGAGGGCGCCGATCAATGCATCATAGCCGACAGTGCAGGCGTGAGCGAAGGCCTCTTCGCTGTCGGGAAATTCCAGCACCTCCCGCTCTTTTTTCCACAACCACTCGAACATGGTTCCACCAGAATTGATCCACCAGCCCCCCCGCTGAAGGGGAGGGAGCGTGATCCAGGATGCAAAAAAGGCGGGAAGTATCCCGCCTTTCTCATTATAACATACCGTTGAAAGACCTCACGCCGTCTTCTTATCCGGTTCCGCCTGGGCCGCAGCAGCCTTCGGCTCATCCACCCCACCGGCGGCAGCGCTTCCTTTCTCCACCTCGGTCTGCACCTTGGTTTCGGCAACCTTAGCCGGTTCCTTTTCCTCGGCGTTGCGAGCCTCCGAATCGATGCTGTTCTTGAAGTCGTCGGTTGCCCGTTTGAATTCAGCCAGCCCTTTTCCCAGGGATTTTGCCAGCTCCGGCAGTTTCTGCGGACCTATGACAATTAATGCTATTACCATAATGATAATTAGTTCAGGCATGCCGATTCCGAACATACTATCTACCTCGCCTTTGTCAGCGGTCAGACCGCCGTAAGATGAAAAAAGTTTAGGGAAATAATAGAGGTTTTACCATCAGGTGTCAAGCTTGCTTCTCCGGAGCCTCAAAGGTTGACATGAACCTTAACATTGTCTACTATCGCTGGTTACAGATCTTAATCTGAGAGCACAAAAGAAACCCTCTGGCGGTGACAGATATGACTCAGCAGTCTATAAAGTCTGAAATAAAATCACTTCTGAAAGAGCGCAATGCCGTTCTCCTTGCGCATAACTACATGCGTGACGAGGTGCAGGAGATTGCCGACATCACCGGTGACTCGTTAGCTCTTTCCATCGAAGCCGCCAAGACTGACGCCGAGGTCATTGTCTTCTGCGGTGTGCACTTCATGGCCGAATCCGCCTCCATATTGGCGCCGGAAAAGACGGTGCTTCTGCCCAGGCTGGACGCCGGTTGCCCCATGGCGGACATGGTCACGATAGACGAACTCAAGAAGCTCAAGGCATCGCTGCCGGGCGTCCCCGTTGTCACCTATGTCAACTCCTCCGCCGCGGTCAAGGCCGAAAGCGATATCTGCTGCACCTCGGCTAACGCCCTGAAGGTGGTGCAGTCCATACCGGAGGACGAGCTGATCTTCGCGCCGGACCGCAACCTCGGGAGCTACGTGGCGAAGTTCACCAACAAGCGCTTCCACCTATGGGAGGGTTTCTGCCCGACCCATGAGCGGTTGAGGCCCGATGTGGTGAAGGAACTGAAGAAGACCTATCCGGACGCGCCCTTCGTCTGCCACCCCGAGTGCAATCCCGCGGTAGTGGAGCTTGCCGACCACGTCTGCTCCACCACCGGGATGTATGACTACTGCAAGAAGAGCGGCGCCAAGCGCTTCATCATAGGGACCGAGGCCGGCATCCTGTGGCGCCTGAAGAGGGAGAACCCGGAGAAAGAATTCCTCCTGGCCTCCCCTGCCCTCATCTGCCCGAACATGAAGCTGACCTCGCTGGAGGATGTCCTCGAATCACTGAAGAGCATGCAGCCGGTGGTCAAGGTGCCCGAGGAGATCAGGATTCCGGCCAAGCGTGCCCTCGACCGGATGCTGGCCATTCCCAGGGATTGAGAGTTACTCCCATGAAAGGCAAATCCCCCCTGTCCCCAGCGGTGTCCGGTTAGGTTTTTGCTTTGCCGCTTTCCCTTCCCAATCTTCCTTCGAAACTGCTCCCTCTCCCCATGGGAGAGGGCTGGGGTGAGGGCAAGTGCCACGGCAGATACGGGCTTCCCTCACCCGACCCTCTCCCGGAGGGCGAGGGAGAGCTTGAAATGTGGATAAATGGGCAGGAGTGAGGGCAGTTGCCGCAAAGAAAAAATCCCCTGTTTTGACAAGGGGGGATGTGATATCGAGACGTTTAGTACGTTCAATAGCAACTCGTCCAGGAGCACATGCATGATCCGTCCATTCAAAGGAATTGCACCCAAGATAGATGAATCGGCCTTCGTAGCTGAGGGCGCGGTCATCATCGGGGACGTTACCATCGGCAAGGAAGCGAGCATCTGGTACAACTGCGTGGTTCGCGGGGACGTGAACTTCATCAGCATCGGCGACCGGACCAATATCCAGGACCTCTCCATGCTGCACGTGACGCACAAGAAGAATCCCGAGGATCCGGGTGCCCCGCTGGTGATCGGCAACGACGTCACCGTCGGCCACAGCGTGACACTGCACGGCTGCACCATCGAGGACGGCGCTTTTATCGGGATGCAGGCCATCATCATGGACAAGGCCGTGGTCGGCAAGGGTGCCCTCATCGGCGCCAGGGCACTGGTCACGGAAGGGACCGTGATCCCCCCGAATACCATGTGGATAGGGGCTCCGGCGAAGTACAAGCGGGACCTGACCCCGGACGAGATCGCCTGGCTCAGCCGCTCGGCGGGGAACTACGTGAGGTACTCCCGCGAGTTCATCGATGACGAGGGTACCGTACCATCTGATTGATTCTCCTCACACGGTGGAATTACATATTTCGTAGGAGCGCCCTTCCGGGCGCCAACCATCCACGGTATGAGGTTCGCGCCCGGGAGGGCGCTCCTACAACGGCTAACAACCCGACTGCATCGAAGACCATGAAAGACCTGCAGGACGATCAAATCCCCACCCTCCTCATGGAGGTCTTCGACGCGCTGCTGAAGCGTTACGGACCCCTCCGCTGGTGGCCGGCCGACACCCCTTTCGAAGTCTGCGTCGGCGCCATCCTCACCCAAAACACCAACTGGGTTAATGTCGAAAAAGCCATCGTGAACCTCAAGCGGGAAGGGCTCCTCTCGATCGAGGCACTCTGGGATATGGACCGGGAGCGGCTTGCCGAGCTGATACGCCCTTCCGGCTTCTTCAACGTGAAGAGCGGCAGGCTCAAGGATTTCGTGGGCTGGGTTCTGGAGAGGCACGGCAGCCTGGACGGCATGTTCGCGATTGAATGGGAATTGCTCAGGGAGGAGTTGAACGCGGTGCGGGGGATCGGGCGCGAGACCTGCGACTCGATCCTCCTTTATGCCGGCGAGAAGCCGACCTTCGTGGTCGATGCCTACACGAAGCG
>NZ_JBXKJL010000038.1:0-31333 GCF_056994735.1 Geomonas sp. | reverse complement strand
GGCAGCGGCGGAGGTGGGTTCGATTACAGTACTCCTTATCTGGGTGGCAACGGTGGCGGGCTGATCAGAGTCGTGGCGAACAGCTTGAGCCTCTCCGGAAGCATCCTCGCCAATGGCGGCAGTGCGTCAGGCGGGGGAGGAAGCGGCGGCGGTATTTTCCTTCAGGTCGGAACGCTGTCAGGGAGCGGGACCATCAACGCAAATGGTGGGACCAGCGGCAGCGGAGGTGGCGGAGGAGGCAGGATCGCAATCTACTATGACACCAATACGCTACCTACTAGCTCGATTAGCGCCAGCGGCGGAAAGGGGGGCGCCGGGCAGCCCACCAGCTATAACGGCGGAGCCGGAACCATTTGTCTCAAGAACAATAGCAGGCCGAAAGCCGACCTCATTCTCGGTAACGGCGGCATGGCAACCACCAATGTGACGACTGTCCCGGGAGGTGATTATGGCACCGTCACTGTAAGCGGCGGTGCTGTCATCAGCGTCACCGGGAACTTCACTACCGAAACTCCGATATCTCTAAATGATTCCTCCCTGTCTGCAGGTGGATATATAACTCCGGGAGATCTGCTGCTGAACAACAGTCAACTGTCACTAAGCACCGCGCTGCCGCTGACGGGGAACCTGACGCTGACTAACAGCACCCTCAATGTGTCAGGCGCCGTGACCGTTTCCGGTGCCTTGGCGATTAACAAAAGCACGCTGACTCTCAACAGCACTTTAACTGTCGACGGTAACCTCACCCTTGCCAACCAGAGTACGCTGACACATTTCGGTGCAACTACCGCCGCCACTTACAGGGCCGAGGTTAATGCGGCTTCGGTCACCATTGACGCGACTTCAAAGATCGACGTCAGCGGCAGGGGTTACCTCGGAGGCTTCGTGAGTCCTAACGGCAGCAGCCGCGGCATGACGAATCCGCTTAACCTGACCGGAGGAAGCGTCGGATGGTCCGGCGGTAGTTACGGTGGATGGGGGGGCTACACCTATTTCACCCGAAATACGCCATACGGCACAATGCAGCAGCCCAATGAAATAGGCAGCGGCGGAGGTGGGGCCGATTTCAGTCCTCCTTATCCAGGAGGCAATGGCGGCGGGCTGATCAGGATCTTGGCGCAAAGCTTGAGCCTCTCAGGGAGCATCCTTGCCAATGGCGGCAGCGCGTCAGGCGGGGGAGGGAGCGGCGGCGGCATTTTCCTCCAGGTCGGAACCCTCTCAGGAAGCGGGACCATCAGCGCAAATGGTGGAACAGGCAACAATGGCGGTGGCGGAGGAGGAAGGATTGCAATCTACTATGACACCAATACGTTACTCAACAGCTCGATAAGCGCCGTCGGCGGGAAGGGGGGCACCGGGCAGCCCTCCAGCAATAACGGCGGAGCCGGAACCATTTACCTCAAGAATAACGCTCTCGCTAAAGGCGATGTCATCATCAGCAACGGGGGCTTGGCTACTACCAATCAGACGCCCGTGCCGGCTGGAGACTATCGGCTGTTTGATGTTGTCGGAGGAGCCGTATTTTCTATATCTGGTACTGGAACGATCACCAACGAAAACGTGATCACCCTGAAGGACTCCCAGTTCTCCTTCACCGGAGACTATTCGGTACCGAGGGACCTTACCTTGCAGAATGCCAGTGTTACCGTTGCGGGTGGCGTGACGGTCCCCGGCAATCTGCTCATGACAAGCAGCACGATGTCGTTGCAGAACAACCTCAACGTCACCGGCACCATCACCGCCCAATCCGGGAGCGTGCTCACGCATCCGGAAGCCACCAGCACCAACGCCTGGAGGCTTGATATCCAGTCTGGTGCTGTTACAGTCGACGCCTCTTCACGGATCGATGTCAGCGGCAAGGGTTACCTGGGCGGGTGGCAGGGGGATAACGCATCTGCCGCCGGTCGAACGGCGGGCAACATCACGACAGCCGGGAGTCAAGATCATAACGGCGGGAGCTATGGCGGGTTAGGGGGCTACCAATCCAATGCTCTTGTCGCCACCAGCTATGGTAACCTGCTCGATCCACACGATATCGGTGCTGGCGGCGGAGGAGACACCCTTTCCGGCTCCGCCGGCGGCAATGGTGGCGGGTTCCTAAAGATCAAGGCGCCTTCCCTGGTGTTAAATGGCTCTCTGCTTGCTGACGGCATGAATTCAACCGCTGGTGCTGGTAGCGGTGGGGCAATCCGTTTGGACGTAGCAGCTGTCTCCGGCAGCGGAACCATCCGGGCTCGCGGCGGGGCCGGGGCAACCACCGGCGGGGACGGCTCCGGCGGCGGGGGCGGTCGCATTGCCGTGTACTACACAACCAACACCCTGCCCACCACGAATATATCAGCCAATGGCGGGGTCGGCCTGGACGGCACTGATCCCCTCCGCAACGGAGGGGCAGGCACGATCTACCTCAAGGACGGTGCCAAGGCGACTGGAGATCTCACCATCGACAACCGCGGACTGGTCACCAGGGATGGCTCCACCATCCTCCAATCAGTAGGCCGTGGTGTGATCTCCGTCATCACTAGTACGAGCCTGATCGACACCACTGCAACCTGGACGCCATCAACGTTGTCAGGCATGAAGATCAATCCGAACGTGAACCAGCAGCAGTACTTCACGCTGATAGATAATAATGCAGATACACTCTACATCGATCCGGCAGCGGGGAACCTCAACTCCGTCGCCGCCGTAGGGAACAGCTACAGCGGTGTCTTCCCTCTAAACAATTTGCAGCTTCTAGGAAAGGCAAGAGTCTACAGTAATGAGCAGATCAAAGTCAGCAACACCCTCTTGATCGACGACTCGACTCTGGTTGCCAATGATGTCACTGCAGGGACCACGACAACAACCAATGGAGGGCTGCTCTTGCCGCAGTAGCTTGGGAGGGAGCTGCGGTTCATGTTCAACTGTGGAGGGGGGGCTGACGGGACAGGCAGCGGGGTGCGAATGGAGATGTCCCCTCCTTGCATCAATTCAGGGATGCCCCTACATTGGGCTTGTTGCCCATTTTCGCACGAATACTTGCGGTGACCCGGCTACGCCAATAGGGCGCCTCTGTCGAGCGGCAAAAACAATGCCCCGGCTTTTGCGGAATTCCGCAAAAGCCGTGGCAACGAAAAGGTGAACCATCCTCCTGTAGATGCCGGCACGAGCCCCCCCTCGTGCCTCCAATCCTACATCTTTTCCCGCTTGAAATAGTGGGTGTGCAGCAGCTGGTGCGACTTCTCTCCCAGCGGCTTGCCCAGGAACTTCTCGTAAAGCTCCATGACGTACGGGTTCTCGTGGGACTTCCTGAGCGGCTTCTTCTTGTCCTCGGAGTAAATGGCCTCGGAGCGCTTCTTGAGGATCGACTCGTCCCCGTGGTGGTACGGCTGCCCGCCGCCGCCGACGCAGCCGCCGGGACAGGACATGATCTCGATGGCGTGGAAGAACTCCTTCCCTTCCTTGACCATCTGGAGGAGCTTCCTGGCGTTCCCCAGTTCGTGGGCGACTCCGATGGTGAGGGTCTTGTCGCCGACCGGCACCTTGGCCACCTTGACACCGTCCAGGCCGCGCAGTTCGGTGTAGTCGAGCTTGGGGAGCTCCTTGCCGGTGGCGAGCTCGTAGGCGGTACGGACCGCGGCCTCGATGACCCCGCCGGTGGCGCCGAAGATGACGGCGGCGCCGGTCGACTCGCCCATCGGCTTGTCGAAGTCGTCATCGGGGAGGGAGACGAAGTCGATGTTGGAGCGCTTGATCAGCCGCCCCAGCTCCCTGGTGGAGAGGACGATGTCCACGTCGCGGTTGCCGTCGACCGAGAACTCGGGCCTGGCCGCCTCATACTTCTTGGCCAGACAGGGCATGATCGACACCACCACCATCTTTTCCCTGGGAATGCCGAGCTTCTCGGCGAAGTAGGTCTTGGCGATTGCGCCGAACATCTGCTGCGGGGACTTGGTGGTGGAGGGGACATCGAGCATGTCGGGGAACTGGTGCTCGAAGAACTTGACCCAGGCCGGGCAGCAGGAGGTCATGATCGGCAGCCTGACCTCCCTGTCGCCGTCCAGGTAGCGGGTCAGCCTGTCCAGGAATTCCGACCCCTCCTCCATGATGGTCAGGTCGGCGGCGAAGTCGGTGTCGAACACGTAGTCGAAGCCGAGACGGCGCAGGGCGGAGACCATCTTGCCGGTGACCAGGGTGCCGGCCGGCAGCCCCAGGTCCTCGCCGAGCGCCGCCCTGACGGCGGGGGCGGTCTGCACCACCACCACCTTGTCGGTATCGGCCAGCGCCTCGATCACGGACCAGGTGTGGTCCTTCTCCACCAGGGCGCCCACCGGGCAGACCGCGGTGCACTGGCCGCAGTTGGTGCAGATCGAATCGTTCAGGTTCATCTCGAAGGCGGGGGCGACCACGGCGTCGAAGCCGCGGTTCACGCCGGAGAGGACGCCGCAGCTCTGCACGTCGTTGCACATGGTTTCGCAGCGCCGGCACATGATGCACTTGTCCATGTCGCGGATGATCGACTCGGAGTAGTCCTTGCGGTACTTGGACATGGCGCCGCCGTCGTAGGGGGACTCGGTCAGGCCGAACTTCTGGGCCAGGTCCTGGAGCTCGCACTCCCCGGACTTCTGGCAGACCAGGCAGTCCTTGGGGTGGTCGGACAGGATCAGCTCGGTGACCGTCCTTCTGGCGTTGAGCACCCTGAGGGTGTTGGTCTTGATGATCATCCCGTCGGAGACCGGGGTGGCGCAGGCCGGGGCCAGATTGCGCCTCCCCTCCACCTCCACCACGCAGACCCGGCAGGTCGCCTTCTGGTTGTTGACCTTCAGCTGCTCCAGGTTGAGGTAGCAAAGGGTCGGGATGTCGACGTGCAGCTTCCGGGCGGCGTCCAGAATGGTGCTGCCGGCAGGCACGGTTATGGATTTGCCGTCTATTGTTATATTCGCGATGGACATGGTGCGCTCGCTCCTTTCTATTTTTTGACGATCGCCACGAACTTGCACTTTTCGAGGCATGCACCGCACTTGATGCATCTGCTCTGGTCGATCAGGTGGACTTCCTTCGCCTTGCCGGCGATGCAGCTGACCGGACAGACGCGGGCGCAGGCTGTGCAGCCGACGCATTTCTCGGGGACGACCAGGTACTGGAGGAGCGCGCTGCAGACCCCGGACGGGCACTTCTTCTCGTCGATGTGGGCCGCGTATTCGTCGGCGAACACCCTCATGGTGGAGAGGATCGGGTTGGGCATGGTCTGGCCCAGTCCGCACAGGGCGGTGTCCTTGATGGTCTCGCTCAGGAGCCTCAACCGGGTCAGGTCTTCCCGGGTCCCCTTGCCCAGGGTGATCTTGTCCAGGAGCTCATAGAGCCTCTTGGAGCCGATCCGGCAGGAGGTGCACTTGCCGCAGGTCTCGTCCATGGTGAAGTCGAGGAAGAACTTGGCGACCGACACCATGCAGTCGTCCTCGTCCATGACGATCATCCCCCCCGACCCCATCATCGACCCCTTGGCGATCAGGTTGTCGTAGTCGATCGGGGTGTCCAGGTCCTTTTTGGTGAGGGCGCCGCCGGAAGGGCCGCCGGTCTGCACGGCCTTGAACTCCTTGCCGCCGGTGATGCCGCCGCCGATCTCGAAGATGATCTCCTGGAGCGTGATCCCCATGGGGACCTCGACCAGCCCCACGTTCTTCACCTTGCCGGCCAGGGCGAACACCTTGGTCCCCTTCGATTTCTCGGTGCCGATCCCCGCGAACCATTCCGCCCCCTTGATGAGGATGGCCGGGACGTTGGCCAGGGTCTCGACGTTGTTGATCGCGGTAGGCTTCCCCCAGTAACCCGCCTCGGCAGGGAAGGGGGGCTTGCTGGTCGGCTCTCCCCGCTGCCCTTCCATGGAATGGATCAGGGCGGTCTCCTCGCCGCAGACGAAGGCGCCGGCGCCGTACTTGATCTCTATGTCGAAGTCGAAGCCGCTTCCGAAGATCTTTTCACCCAGGATGCCGTAGTCGCGCGCGTCGTCGATCGCCTTCTTGAGCCTCCGGATGGCCAGGGGGTACTCGGCCCGGATGTAGACGGTGCCGATGGTGGCGCCGATGGCGTAGCCGCAGAGCGCCATGGCCTCGACTATGGAGTGGGGGTCCCCCTCCAGGACCGCCCGGTCCATGAACGCCCCCGGGTCCCCCTCGTCGGCGTTGCAGACCACGTATTTCTGGTCCGCCCGGTAGCGGCTGGCGAACTCCCATTTCAGGCCGGTCGGGAACCCTCCCCCCCCGCGGCCGCGCAGCCCGGACTTCTTGATCTCGTTGACCACGTCGACGGGGCTCTTTTGGGTGACCGCGACGGCAAGGGCTTCATATCCTCGCTGGGAGATGTATTCGTTGATACTCTCGGGATCGATGAAGCCACAGTTCCTGGTGGCAATCCTGTACTGCTTTTTCACTGTTTCCATCAATGGTCCCCCGGTCTAGTACTCCGCTCTTTGATAGTTGACGGGAATGACCCCTTCGACCACTTCCCCGTCTTTCACGTACTTCTTCACGATCAGCCGCGCCTTCGCCTCGTCCACGTAACCGAACACCACCGGCTCCCTGCCGGGGAGGGTGACCTCCACGGTCGGCTCCGCGAAGCAGTAGCACATGCAACCCGACTGCTTGAACTCGACGTCGGGGATGGAGAGTTTCTCCACCTCCTCCTTCATGACGTGCATCGCGGTTTCGCCGCCGGACGCGATGCTGCAGGTACCCAGCGAAACGTTGATCACCGTCCTGTGGTTTAGCGCGGCGCTCTCCCTCAGTTCATCCCGTAGTTTTATCAGATCATCCAGCGAGCCTATCTTTCCCATCTCTTGTACTCCTCCACCTTAGTTGGCGTCACAAAGTCTCCCCCCGGAGGGGCGAGGTTTTTCCGCGCTTGGCGCTCTTTCCGTTTCCGGCCTAGAATTCGGCGAGGATGTCCTTCACCTGGTCCGGCGTCACGTTCCCGAAGGTCTTCTCCCCGACGGTGAGGACGGGGGCGAGGGCGCAGGCGCCGACGCACCTGAGGACGTCGATGGAGAATTTCCCGTCCCTGGTGACCTCTCCGATCTCGACGCCGAGCTGCTTTTTGAAGGCGTCGATCACCTTCTCGGCCCCCTTGACGAAACAGGCGGTGCCGTTACAGATTGAGATCGGGTATTTGCCCTTGGGCACCATGGTGAAGTAGGTGTAGAAACTGACCACCCCGTAAACCTGGGCCAGCGAGGTCCCCATCAGACCCGCCACGGCCTGCTGCACTTCCAGCGGGAGATATCCGAAGATGCTCTGCGCCTTGTGCAGCGCGGTCACCAGGTGGCCGTCCTTGGTGGGGAGCTGGTCGATGAATTCCTTCAATTCCCGGTACTGCTTTTCCGGCAGCTTGGTGCGCTGCGGCTGTCCGCATCCTGCAGTAAACTGGCACGTCGATCCTGTTTGCATGATACCCGTTCTCCTTTCCCTGTTTATGCTGCCACGCCCGCAGCGTTGCCATAAAGCGTTGTCGAGAGCTCCGGGGTTTCGGAAACCTCGGGGGCTTTGGTTGCGATCTTTTCCTGGAACCTGCCGATCAGCCACTCGCACCAGGGCGCGAGCCCCTCTCCGGAGCGGCACGATATCTCGAAGCAGGGCGCGGACCTGTTCACCCCCCGCACCCCCTCGTAGAAGAGGCTCCGGTCGAAGTCGAACGCGGCGACGGTGTCCGTCTTGTTCAGCAGCACGGCGTCCGCCTTCATGAAGATCGCCGGATATTTGAAGGGCTTGTCGTGCCCTTCCGGGACGCTGGCGATGACGACGTTCAGGTCTTCGCCCATGCTGAATTCGGCCGGGCAGACCAGATTGCCGACGTTCTCGACGAAGATGATGCTCGGCTCGGGGTAGTCGAATCCGTCGAGTACCTTTCCGATCATGTTGGCGTCCAGGTGGCACATGTTGCCGGTGTTGATCTGCTGCACCGGAATGCCCCGGGCGCCGATGGTGTCGGTGTCGATCCGGGAGGCGATGTCCCCCTCAATCACCTTGAATGCCGCCCGGCTCCGCAGCCTCTCCATCGTGGCGAGGATGGTGCTGGTTTTCCCGGCCCCGGGAGAGGCCATTATGTTCACCGCCAGGACCCGGTGGGCGCGAAAGAACCCCTGGTTGGCCAGCGCGAGCCTCTGGTTCCCCTCCAGAATGTTTCTGCGGACATCAATCTTCATCGGTCTCGACCTCGATACTCTCTATGTAGAATTCCTGCCCTCTGGTCACCTCGACGTCGTTGCCGCCGCAGGCGCTGCATCGGTAGCTGCGGTCGTCCCTGCGGAAAGTGTGGCCGCAGCTGCGGCATCCGAATTCTGGCGCGACGCGCGTTATGCCGAGCCGGGCATGCTCGGCGACGGTCCCCCTGCTCAGGATGTCGAAATAGAACTGCACCGAGTCATCGACTATGCTGGCCAGGTCTCCGATCACCAGGTTTATGGCGCAGACCCTGGCGACACTGGTCCCCTTGACCTGGTCGGTGACTATGTTGAGCAGACCCTCGGTTACCGACAGTTCGTGCATGCTGGTTTCCTTCCGGAGACGTTAATGGTGGTTACCTTCCCGGCGCTAGGCCGCATGCTCATGCGCCTCTTCCCGAGCCGGTTCCTGCACGAACTCCTCCGTGCTCTTCAGGGCCGCCGCCGCCCGATACTCCTCCTCCTGGTGCAGGCACTTGACCGGACACGCCTCCACGCAGACGCCGCAGTAGACGCAGGCGTAAGGATCGAAATGCCACTGCTTCTCCCTCTTATCCACCTTGATGCATTGCGACGGGCACCTGAGCTGACAGACGGTACACATGACGCAGCTGCCTATGTCGATCTTCAGCTCCCCTTTCGCCTTCCTGAACGGCTCCCTCTTCTCGAAGGGATAGAGGCGGGTGGCGGGGCCGGTGAATAGGTTCCTCAGGATCGTGGTGAGCATGTACATGGTCGTCTCCTCTCGGTACTCAGCGCTCGGTGCAGCTGATGCAGGGATCTATGGTCAGGATCAGGATCGGGACGTCCGCCAGCTGGCTGCCGGGAAGGAGCTCCAGCAAAGGAGCGATGTTGGAGAAGGTCGGGGTCCTGATGCGCAGCCGCTCCAGGTACTTTTTCCCGGTCGCCTTCAGGTAGTACATGCACTCCCCCCGGGGCTGCTCGACCCGGGAGACCACCTCGCCGCTGGGGAGCCCCTTGACCTTCACCGCGAGCTCCCCTTCGGGAAGCCTGGCGAAGGACTGCCTGATCAGGTCGATCCCCTGGAAGATCTCGTTGAAGCGGCAGGCCGAGCGGGCGTAGGAGTCGCCGTCGGTCTCCACCACCGGCGCGAAGTCGAGCTGGCCGTAGGCTGCATAACCTAAGGTGCGCATGTCCTGCGCTACGCCGCTGGCCCGCAGCATGGGCCCCGCCGCGCCCAGCTCGAAGGCCTTCTCCTTGGTGAGGACGCCGATGCCGACGGTCCGCTTCTTCACGGTATAGTCCTCCAGGATGGTCGATTTCAGCTGCAGCACCTCCTTCTCCACCAGCTTCAGGGTGTCGAGGATCCACTTCTGGGTGGCGGCGTCGATGTCCCTCTTGACCCCCCCCACCTGGTTCACCGAAACGATGACCCTGTTGCCGGAGGTCGCCTCCTGGAGGTCCATGATCCGTTCCCGGATGCGCCAGGCCTGCATGAACAGGCTCTCGAACCCGAAGGCGTCGGCAAAGAGGCCGAGCCAGAGGAGGTGGCTGTGGATCCGGTGCATCTCCGCCCAGACCACCCGCAGGAACAGCGCCCGCGGCGGCACTTCCACCTTCATGAGCGCCTCGATCCCCTGGCAGTAGCAGAGGGCATGGAGCACGCTGCAGATGCCGCAGACCCTCTCGACGATCTGGATCATCTGGTTGTGGTCCCTGATCTCGGCCATCTTCTCCAGGCCGCGGTGGACATAGCCGAGCTTGGGGATCGCCTCCTTGACGATCTCGTCCTCCAGAACCAGGGAGAGATGGATGGGCTCGGGGAGAACCGGATGCTGCGGACCGAACGGTAACGTGGTGCGTGCCATTTCCCTAGGCCTCCTTCTGGGCGGGATCGCGCTTGGTGATCCCTATCTTGCAAAACGGTGTGCGCCGGACCTCCTGATCCAGGTACATGGTGCCCATGAAATCGATGGGGAGCCCCTCGAACTCCACACCGAATTGCTCCTTGATCTCGTTCTCCACCAGCATGGCGCAGGAGAACACCGAGGTGATGCTGGAAATGGCGCTCTCCTTCGGAACGATGACCCGCATGCTTCTCAGATCAAGATCCTTGTCGAAGTGATAGAGGAGATCGATGCTCTCCCCCAGGTCGCTGGACGACATGGTGACGAACCTGAACCCCGTCTCTTTGAATATCCTGGCAAAGGAAACGATCCGATCCGCCGGGACCGTGCTCGTGTTGGAGTCGCCTAGCACTCGTGCAAATTCCTTCAAAATGACCTCCTTATTGGCTGGCCGTCACCTTGCGGTGATCGCCTCACGCGTGTTGCCGAGCCGCTCGAAAATCCCCCGGTCCACCTGCTTCCCCTTCGCGGAGAGCGCCTTCAGGGCGATGACCACGCCGTCGATGATCGCCTCGGGCTTGGGCGCGCAGCCGGGGACGTAGGCGTCGACGGGTATCACCTTGTCGACCCCTCCCACCACGTTGAAGGAGTCGCGGAATACCCCGCCGCTGCAGCCGCAGGCGCCGATGGCGACCACCACCCTGGGCTCGGGCATCTGGTCGTAGATGTTCCGCAGCACCTTCTGGTTGCGGTGGTTGACGGTGCCGGTAACCAGCAGGATGTCGGCATGCTTGGGGTTCCCCACGTTGAGAACGCCGAACCTCTCCAGGTCGTAGATCGGGGTGAGGCAGGCGAGGAGCTCGATGTCGCAGCCGTTGCAGCTGCCGCAGTCGAAGTGGACCAGCCACGGTGACTTCACTCTCGACATGTTCATCAGTTTTTTCGGTAGCATTTGGTTTCCTTTGCCCCATGTTTCGGCTGCAATCGGTTTTCCCGTGCGTCGGGGACGCGCTCGCCGCGCCCGGGCGGTGAAGCGTTCCCTAGCGCACGTAGATCCAGGTGTAGTTGGCAAACGACAGCAAAAGCCCCGCCGACCAGACGTAGCCCAGCATCCAGCGCCAGGTGAGCCGGGCGGTTACGTTGTCGACGATGATCTCCGCCAGATAGGTGAGGCTCACCAGGACGGTCATGCCGAGCGCGCTCGTGTGCCAGAAGAGGGCGCAGAGCCCCAGGACGAAGATGGTCTCGTACCAGTGGGCCACCTCGATGACCGCCAGGTAGGGGCCGGAGTACTCGGTGAGCACCCCCTTGACGATCTCCTGGTGGGCGTGGTGCGAGGTGGAGATGTCGAAGGGCGACTTGCGCAGCTTGATGGTGAGGGCGTAGCCGAGCACGACGTACATAAGCGCCAACGGGATCAGGAGCGGTTCCTTGAATTTCAGTATCTCCGAGATCCGGTAGCTGCCGGTCACCAGGTACATCGACACGAAGACCAGGATCAGGAGCGGCTCGTAGGTGAGCATCTGGATCAGCTCGCGCTGGGCCCCGATCTGGCTGTAGGGGGAGGGCGCGGCGAGCGCCCCGATCACCAGGAAGACCCCGCCTACGGCGAGCACGAAAAAGATCAGGAGGAGGTCGGACTGGAGCGCCAGAAGAACCACGGTGAGTACCGCCGCCGCCAGGTAGATGTAGGCGCAGAGGATCTGCCAGAGGTTGACCACCATCTTCTCCTTGCCGATCAGCTTCGCCACGTCATAGAAGGGCTGGAGCAGGGGGGGGCCGAAACGTCCCTGGAGCCTCGCGGTCAGCTTCCGGTCCAGACCCGCGATCAGTCCGCCCACAACGGGGGAGAGGAGTACCGCCAGCGTGATTACCAGGAGATTGTTCAGGTTCATTGTGCCGCCCCCGCGAAGAGTACGATCAGGATGATGACCGCCCCCACGTTGATCCAGCCGGTTATCCTTTCTTCGCCCAGGAATTCGGAGGCGTAGATGTTGGCGGCCGAGTAATCCCACCAGACGTTCAGCGGCCCCCGGAACTTGGGCGGGCCGGGGTCCTGCGACTGCTCGCCGCACATGTACGGCGCGCTGATCACGATGTGCCCGTGCTTCCTGGCGGCGATGGCGGCCAGCGAATAGCCGACCACGGAGACGACCAGCAGCGGCAGGATGTAGAAGGAGCCGACCTTGCTGGAGATGCCGAAGGTGCCAGCGGTGAAGGGAAGGACCAGGTAATTGGCGGCAATTATCGGGTCGATCAGCCGTGAATAGATCCAGGGGGCCGCCAGGGACAGGGTCATGGCGAGAGAGACCAGCGCCAGCAGGGGGAGCTTGACGGCGACCGGGTCCCTCCAGCTGTTCTTACCCGCATAGAGGCCGTGGGCCAGGGTGTTGATGGGGACCTTGAGGGTCGCAATCTCCCGGTCGGCCTCGGCGTTCTCTATGTGCGCCCCGCTCACCAGGATGCCGGCCCAGCGTGCCCAGAAGAGCACGGTCAGGCCGCTCCCCAGCGCCAGCATCGCCACCACCCACGGCATGTCGGAGGCGGCCTCGATGGCCATCCATTTGCTCGCCAGGGCGCCGAAGGGGGGGATCATCATGGTCAGGATGCCGAGCAGGGTGATCCTGGCCACGGCCGGGAAGGTGTTGTAGAGGCCGCGCATGTCCTCGATGTCGCGGCTGCCGATCTTCTGCTCGATGGTGCCGACGCAGAGGAAGAGGAGCCCCTTGGAGATGGCGTGGAAGATGATGAGCAGTATCGCCGCCACGATCGCGGCGGGGGTGTTGATGCCGGCGCAGGCGACGATAAGCCCCAGGTTGGCGATGGTCGAGTAGGCCAGGATCTTCTTGCCGTTGCTCATGTTCACCGCCAGCATCGAGGCGGTCAGGAAGGTGAAGGCCCCGAAGGTCGCCACCAGCGTGCTGAGCGTGGTCCCCTGGTAGGCGGGCGCCAGTCGCACGATCAGGTAGACCCCCGCCTTGACCATGGTGCTCGAATGGAGCAGGGCGGAGACCGGGGTCGGGGCGACCATGGCGCCGCAGAGCCAGCTCTGGAACGGGACCTGGGCGGCCTTGGTGAATCCCGCGAAGCAGAGGAGCGCCAGGGGGAGGAGCGCACCGGCCAGATGGCTGTGCTCCTTGATCAGGTACTGCAGCGAGAGAGACTCGGCCGTCCCGGTGTTTCTGAAGAGGAGGATGATCCCTGCCACGAAGGCGACTCCTCCCAGCATGTTCATCGCCAGCGCCCGCGAAGCGTTCTTGAGCGCCAGTTCCGTCTTGTCGTGGCCGATCAGCATGAACGAGCAGAAGGTGGTCACCTCCCAGAAGAAATAGAGCCAGAGGAGGTTGTTGGCGAAGACCAGGCCGTTCATCGCCCCGAGGAAGAGCATGAGGAAGAAGAAGAACCGGGGTTGCCGCGTTTTCTTCAGGCGGAGATGATGCTCGTGCTCCTCCATGTAGGTGATGCCGAAGATGCAGATGAGGGAGCCGACGATGGAAATGATCAGGTTCATGATGATGGAGAGGTCGTCACCGAAGAAGGCGGGAGCGACCTCGACATGGTGCGCCATCTTGAACTCGAACCAGGCCAGAGGGACGATCTGCAGCACCGTGAGGAGCATGATCAGCGGCTTGCCCAGCCGCAAGCCGATGCCGAACATGACGAAAAGAAGTCCGAAATCGACCGCGGTGACCAGCAGATTCAGGTCGAGCCCGGGCATCGACGCCGGCGTGTAGGAAAAGGGCCCGTGATGGTAGTTAAGCAGGGAGGCTGCCACCAGGATGATGCCGGTCGTCATGACGACATAGCCCCGGACCCTGCCGTTTCGCGTGAGATAGCAGAGTATCGCAGCGGCGACTGGCAGAAGGACACTGGTTCCGATCAATACATCCAACATCTTTCCGTTACCTCCTCAGATTCCTTACAAATTGACCGTTTACAAGATCGAGCCTGCGATTCGCGCATCGCGTAAACGGGGCGCGGATCCCGGCGAGTTCTCTCTCTACTTGGCAAGTTCGATACCAACTCCCCCGCGCCGGCGGGAGCCAAAGGCGCCGCCGGTCCGATGTATACCCCTGCAAGGACGCGTTATCACACCTGTTTTCAGTATGTCCCGGCCCATGCGTATACCATAAGTTCCGCCCTGGCGTTCACGGCGGTCGCGCGGTGCCTCGATTTGCGAATGGAACAAAAAAGTGTGCCGTTTTGGAACTGGACGATTTTTTGACACCCCCCCCGGACGGCAGCCACCCCCCCACGGCGAGGCAGCGCGACTTCAGCATTTGCGCCACTCCCGCGCCAGCCGCCCTGCCGTCCCCATGAAGCTGGCACATAACTTGCCCCTACAGTTTAATGAGGCCTGAACGCCCGCACCTTCTTTTCCATGCGGAGCCGACAGAGATGCGGGCGATTGCGAATCGCCCCGGCAAGCAACCTGAACGAGGTGGTACCCATGACCAGGGACGAGATACTTGACTGGCTCCGGACAACGGATGAAGAGCGGCTCAACGGGCTGTGGCAGCGGGCCGACGAGCAGCGGCGCCGCAGCGTCGGCGATGAGGTCCATCTGCGGGGGCTGGTCGAGATCTCCAACTTCTGCGCCCGCAGTTGCGGCTACTGCGGCATCCGGGTCGAGAACCGGGACGTGGTCCGCTACCGGATGAGCGAAGCCGAGATCATCGGCTGCGCCCGGGAAGCGGTCGAGTACGGCTACGGCACGGTGGTGCTCCAGGCGGGGGAGGATTACGGACTGGACGCCGATTTCATCGAGAGGATCGTCCGGCGCATCAAGAGGGAAACGGCCCTTGCGGTGACCCTGAGCCTCGGCGAAAGGGAGGACGAGGAGCTCGCGGCCTGGCGGGAGGCGGGCGCGGACCGCTACCTGCTCCGCTTCGAAACCTCCAACCGCAGGCTGTACGACCTGATCCACCCCCCCTTGGCCGCCAGGAGCTCCGACCGCATCGCGCTGCTGCGCCGGCTGCGGGAGCTCGGCTACGAGATCGGCAGCGGGGTCATGGTCGGCATCCCCGGACAGAGCTACGACGACCTGGCCAACGACATCGAGACCTTCCGTCTTCTGGATCTCGACATGATCGGGATCGGCCCCTACATCCCCCACCCCGCCACGCCGCTCGGCGCGGGAGCGCAGCCGACGCCGGGGAGGGAGCAGGTCCCCAACAGCGAGCTGATCACCTACAAGAGCGTGGCTCTGGCCCGCCTGGCCTGCCCCGGGGCGAACATTCCGAGCACGACCGCCCTGGCCACCCTGAACCTGGCGCAGGGGAGGGAACTCGGCCTCTCCCGGGGGGCCAACATCGTGATGCCGAACCTGACCCCCCGCAAGTACCGGGCCTACTACGAGATCTACCCCTCCAAGGCGTGCATCGACGAAACGGCCGCCGAATGCCGCTCCTGCATGCGGGGGAGGATACTCTCCATCGGCAGGATCGTGGGGAGCGGCCGGGGCGATGCGCCGAACCGGAAGGCGGCCTAGGGATCTTGAGGGAATTGGCCTCCCCCCGGGGAGGAAAACGAGTCGGCGGAAGCCGCGGCGACAGCATTCGAGGTGCACAATGGGTATGCCCGCATTAAAACTTAGCGAAGGAGTGATAGATTTCATCGACGAGGCGCACCTGACCAGGCTCATCGGAGGCAAACGCCCCGATGCGGTCCGGGTCCGGGAGGTCATCGCGAAGAGCCTTGCCAAAGAGGCCCTGAGCCTGGTGGAGACGGCCGTGCTGCTGCGTGCCGACCAGCCGGAGCTGGTGGAGGAGATCTTCGAGGCGGCACGTGAGCTGAAAAAGCGGGTCTACGGCAACCGGATCGTGCTCTTCGCCCCCCTCTACATCGGCAACAAGTGCGTCAACGACTGCAGCTACTGCGGTTTCAAGAGGAGCAACGCCGACGCCGTCCGGCGCACCCTGACCAGAGAGGAGATCCGCGGGCAGGTGGAGGCCCTGGAGTCCAAGGGGCACAAGCGCCTGATCCTGGTTTTCGGCGAGCACCACTCCTACGACCCGGAGTTCATCGCCTCCAGCGTGCGCACCGTGTACGGGACCAAGCTCGGCAACGGCGAGATCAGGCGGGTGAACATCAATGCAGCCCCCCTGGACCGCGAAGGGTACGCCGTGGTCAAGGAGGCGGGGATCGGGACCTACCAGATCTTCCACGAGACCTACCACCACGACACCTACACCCGCATCCACCCCCGTAATACCCGCAAGGGGGACTACCTGTACCGCCTGGACGGCCTGAGCCGGGCCATGGAGGCGGGGTGCGACGACGTCGGGCTCGGCGTCCTCTTCGGGCTGCACGACTGGCGCTTCGAGGTGCTGGGTCTGGTCTCCCACGCCCTCCACCTCCAGGAGCGCTACGACGTCGGCCCCCACACCATAAGCTTTCCGCGCCTGCGCCCCGCCTCCGGGGTGCGGCTGGACCAGCGCTTCCTGGTGAGCGACCACGACTTCAAGAGGGTGATCGCCATCCTGCGGCTGGCGGTTCCCTACACGGGCCTGATCCTCACCGCCCGGGAGAACGCGCAGCTGCGCCGCGAGGCCATGTCGTTCGGCGTCTCGCAGATCGACGCCGGCAGCAGGGTGGAGATCGGCGGCTACACCGAGGCGGGGGACAGCCAGGTGATGGAGCGGGAGCAGTTCGTGCTCGGAGACGTCCGCTCGCTCGACGAGGTGATGCGCGAGCTGATGGCCGATGACTACGTGCCGAGTTTCTGCACCTCATGCTACCGTATGGGGCGTACCGGCGAACACTTCATGGAGTTCAGCATACCCGGCTTCATCAAGGAGCTGTGCACCCCCAACGCCCTGCTGACGCTTCAGGAGTACCTGTGCGACTACGCCTCCCCGCAGACGCGGGAAGCGGGGGAAAGGCTGATCGCGGCGGAGATGGCGGGGATTGGCGACGGCACGATCAGGGAAAAGGTCGTCGAGCGGCTGTGCCGGATCAGGGAGCAGGGGGCGAGGGATCTCAACTTTTAGGCAAGGTACCATGACCGACTACCGCATAGAGAAAGACCTCCTGGGCGAACGGGAGATACCGGCCGACGCCCTCTACGGGGTGCATACCGACCGGGCGCTGGAGAACTTCCCGCTGGCGAACCGGCCGGTCCATCCGGCCCTGATCCATGCCTTCGGAGCGGTGAAACTCGCCTGCGCCCGCACCAACCATGAGCTGGGCCGCTGGGACGAAGCCGGGGCCTGCGCGATCGAGGCGGCCTGCCGGGAGATGATGGCGGGCGAACTCGACCGCCACATCCGGGTCGACGCCCTGCAGGGGGGGGCCGGCACCTCGACCAACATGAACGTCAACGAGGTGCTCGCCAACCGCGCCCTCCAGATCCTGGGCCGGCCGCTCGGGGAGTACGCGGCCATCCACCCGCTGGAGGACCTGAACCTGCACCAGTCCACCAACGACACCTATCCCACCGCCCTGAAGGTGGCCGCCATACAGCTGCTGCGCCTGCTGGAGCGGGAGGTGGTCGCCCTCCAGGAGGAGATGCAGCTCAAGGAGAAGGAATTCGCCCACGTGGTGAAGGTGGGCCGGACCCAGCTCCAGGACGCCGTGCTGGTGACCCTGGGGCGGGAGATGGCGGCCTACGCCGAGGCGTTCAGCCGCGACCGCTGGCGCATCTACAAGTGCGAGGAGAGGCTGCGGGTGGTGAACCTGGGGGGGACGGCGGTCGGCACCGGGCTCGCCGCGCCGCGCCGGTACATCTTCCGCGTGGTGGAGGAACTGCGCGCCATCACCGGAATGGGGCTGGCCAGGGCGGAAAACCTGGTCGAGGCGACCCAGAACGCCGATCTCTTCGTCGAGGTGAGCGGCATCCTGAAGGCGCTGGCCAGCAACCTGCTGAAGATCTCCTCGGACCTGCGCTTTCTCTCCTCCGGCCCCGATGCCGGCATCGGAGAAATCCGCCTCCCCCCGCGCCAGGCCGGCTCCTCCATCATGCCCGACAAGATCAACCCGGTCATCCCGGAGGCGGTCTCGCAAGCGGCCCTGACGGTGATGGCCAACGACCAGACCATCGCCCTGGCCGCGGCCATGGGGAACCTGGAGCTGAACGCCTTCCTGCCGCTGATCGCCGATTGCCTGCTGGGGAGCCTGGGGCTGCTCGCCAACGCCTGCTCGATCCTGCGCCGCCACTGCGTGGCCGGCCTCCAGGCGAACGAGGAGCGCTGCCGGCGCCATGTGGAGGGGTCCACCGCCACCCTTACCGCACTGGTGGACGAGATCGGCTACCAGAGCGCCCAGGAGATCGCCCGCAGCGCCGGGGAGTCGGGGCGGTCGATCCGGGAAACCGTGATCGGGCGGGGGGTGCTTAGCGGGGAGCGGTTCGACGAAATGGTCTCGCCTGAGAGCGTGATGCGGCTCGGGTCGCCGGAGAGGGTGAAGCGCCCAGGGCCTGAGCAGGAAAAGTCTGACTGAGGCACGATCTCAGGAGAGTCGGAATCTGATCATGCAGGAGCTCCCTTGGCCGCGATGAAGCCGCTGAACGCGCCTGGTGGCGCCCCGACAGGGGGTCGGTCGACCCGAAAAGGAAGGGAAATGAAAAGTGCAACGCCCAAGGGGAGCCGCCTCCATATCGGCCTGTTCGGCCGGAGAAACGTCGGCAAATCGTCGCTTTTGAACGCCCTGACCCGGCAGACGGTCTCCATCGTCTCCGACGTGGCGGGGACCACCACCGATCCGGTGGAGAAACCGATGGAACTCCTCCCGGTCGGCCCGGTCCTTTTCATCGACACGGCCGGCATAGACGACGTCGGGGCGCTCGGGGAACTGCGCATCCTCAAGACGCGCCAGGTCTTCGACCGGACCGACGTGGGAGTGATCGTCGCGCAGGCCGGGGACTGGGGGGATTTCGAGGAGGCCATCCTGGCGGAGCTGCGGGGACGTGCCATCCCCGCCGTCGCGGTCTTCAACAAGGTCGACCTCGGCGCCCCCGACCCCGCGCACCTGGCACGTTTGGCAAAAGATCGCATCCCCTGCATCCTCGCGGCGGCCGCTCGCGGAGAGGGCGTGCTCGAGCTTCGGGAAGAGCTGATCCGCGTGGTCCCGGACGACTTCATGAACGCGCCGGCCCTCGTGGGCGACCTGGTCCCGCCGGGCGAGGCTGCCGTGCTGGTGGTGCCGATCGACACCGAGGCCCCCAAGGGGAGGCTCATTCTCCCCCAGGTCCAGGCGATCCGCGACCTCTTGGACGGCGACGCCTTTTGCCTGGTCGTCAAGGAGCGGGAGTTGCGCGAGGCGCTCAGCCTGCTGAACCGTCCCCCCGCCCTGGTGGTTACCGACTCCCAGGCTTTCCTCAAGGTCGCCGCCGATACGCCCCGCCAGGTGCCGATGACCTCCTTCTCCATCCTCTTCGCCCGCAGCAAGGGGGATCTGGCGGAGTTCGTCCGCGGCGCCGTCGCCATCGAGACGCTGCGCCCGGGGGACCGGGTGCTGGTATGCGAATCGTGCGCCCATCACCCGATCGGAGAGGACATCGGCCGGGTCAAGATACCGCGCTGGCTGACCCAGTACGTCGGGGGGAAGCTGGAATTCACGCATATACAGGGACACGATTTCCCCCCGGATCTGGGTGAATATCGGCTGGTGGTCCACTGCGGAGCCTGCATGTGGAACCGGCGCGAGATGCTCTCCCGCATGATGCGCTGCCGCGGGGCGGGGGTGCCGATCACCAACTATGGCCTCGCCATCGCCTATTCCCTCGGTATTTTCGAGCGTGCGCTCGGCCCCTTCCCGGACGCTCTGGAGGCGTACCGGCAATCGCTGCACAGGGGCAAAGCGGCCTGAAACCTTGATGATCGCCAGCAGGACCAGAACCAGGGCTCCCCTCCGAGGAACAGTAGAGTCGCGACATGGAGTCATACTTCCGTGCCAGAGTCCGGCTTGATATTTCGCCTCATGATGAGGCAAAATGGCAGCAGATCGCGATCGGATCGTAGGTTTCCCCATCCCTTTAGGCGGTGTTTCAGTGCACGAGATGTCAATCACCCAAAGTATCGTGGAGATATGCGAGAGCAACGCGGCCGGAAGGCCGGTCCTCTCAGTGGTGCTGGAGATAGGCGAACTCAGCAACGTCGTTCCGGAGTCCGTGGAGTTCTGCTTCGAGGCGGTGACCGCGGGGACGCTGCTCGAGGGGGCGCGGCTGGTTATCGAGAGGACAGCCGGCCTGGGCCGGTGCCGGGAATGCGGCGCCGAATTCGTCGTCAAGTCATACCATGAACCATGTCCCGCCTGCAGCGGGTACCAGGTCGAGATCCTTGCCGGCGAGGAGCTGAGAGTAAAAGAACTGGAGGTAGCATAAGATATGTGCGTAACGTGCGGGTGCGGTCCCGAAGAAAATCACCATCATGACCATGAACACGACCATCATCACCGTCATGCCCATGGCGAGCGCTCCCTTAAACACAGTCATCACCACAGCCACGAAGACGGTCATGGGCACGAACATGAACATGAACATGGACATGAACATGAACATGAACATGGACATGGACATGGACATGGACACGGGCATGGGCACGGGCACGGGCATGGGGAAAGCCGTGAGCATGGGCACCATGGGGGCGCTGCGAGAAAGGTGAGCATCGAAAGCGACATCCTCGGCAAGAACAACCGGCTGGCAGCCGCCAACCGCGCCATGTTCGAGGACAGGGGGGTTTTCGTGCTGAACCTCGTCAGTTCCCCCGGCTCGGGCAAGACCACGATCCTGGAAAGGACCCTGCGCGACCTGAGCGGAAGGCACAATTTCAGCGTGGTCGAAGGTGACCAGCAGACCGATAACGATGCCATGCGGATCGCCTCGACCGGCGTGCCGGTGAAGCAGGTCAACACCGGCGCCGGGTGTCACCTCGATGCGCACATGGTCCGCCATGCCGTCGAGACCTTCGACCTGGACAGTCTCGACATCCTGATGATAGAGAACGTCGGAAACCTCGTCTGCCCGGCCTCCTTCGACCTGGGCGAGCATCACAAGGTCGTGGTCCTGAGCGTAACCGAGGGGGAAGACAAGCCTCTCAAGTATCCCAGCATGTTCCACAACGCCGACATCATGCTCCTCAACAAGGTCGATCTCCTTCCCTACCTCGACTTCGACGTCGAGAAGTGCAAGGCGTTCGCCCGCCGGGTCAATCCCGAAATCCGTATCTTCGACGTGTCAAGCAGGACCGGGGAAGGGATGGACGCGTGGTATGCATGGCTTGCCGCGGGGGTGCGGAAATAGGGGGAGTGTCAGACCATTAACAGGATCAAAATCGACATAGAGGGGATCGTCCAGGGGGTCGGATTCCGCCCCTTCATATACCGTCTGGCAAACGGTTTCCGTCTGACCGGCTGGGTGATGAACACCGCCTCAGGCGTGGTCCTGGAGGTCCAGGGGGCGCCGCAGGACGTAGCGGGGTTCCAAGCTTCCATCCCCGAACAGGCTCCGCCGCTGGCAGTTATCAGCTCCTTGCGCGTCGAAGAGGCGACGCCGGTTGCGGAGGAGAGCTTCGTCATAAAAAGGAGCGGCGCTGCCGGCAGCGAGGTGCAGATCGCGCCGGACTGCGATGTCTGCCCCGACTGCCTGGCCGAGCTGTTCGATCCCCGCGACCGCCGTTTCCGCTATCCCTTCATCAACTGCACCAATTGCGGCCCGCGTTACACCATCATCAAAGGCGTTCCCTACGACCGGGCACTCACCACCATGGCCGAATTCCCGATGTGCGACGACTGCCGCGCTGAGTACGAGGACCCTGCCCACCGCAGGTTTCACGCCCAGCCCAATGCCTGCCCCGTGTGCGGACCGAGGCTCACGCTTTTCGATTGCGTCGGAGAGAAGGTGGACGAGGAACCTCTCGATGCCGCGATCCGTCTCCTCAAGGAAGGACGGATCCTCGCCGTGAAGGGGCTGGGGGGGTATCACCTCGCTTGCGACGCCGGGAATGATCAGGCCGTGCTGGAACTGAGAAGACGGAAGAAACGCGACGAGAAACCTTTCGCACTCATGTCGCAGGATCTCGACGCCGTCGCCGGGTATGCCGTATTCGACGAAACAGAAAAGAAGCTTCTCAGCGGGCCGGAACGCCCGATCGTGCTGCTCCGCAAGAGGAAAGGGAACCGCATCGCCCCGCTGGTGGCTCCCGGCAACGGTTACTTCGGCGTCATGCTCCCCTACACCCCGCTGCACCACCTGCTCCTCCGGGGGAATTTCGCGGCCCTGGTCATGACCAGCGGCAACCTCTCCGACGAGCCCATTTCCTACCTGGACCAGGAAGCCATGCAGCGCCTCGGCGGGCTGGCCGACTTCTTCCTGACCCACAACCGTGAAATCCATACCCGCACCGACGACTCCGTCATCCGGGTCTTCCGGGGGAACCCGATCTTCCTGCGCCGGTCGAGGGGGTACGCGCCGCGGGTCATCAAGCTTCCCGAGATCCGGCACAACGTTCTCGCCGTCGGGGCCGAGCTGAAGGGGGTGGTCTGCCTCGCCAAGGGTAAAAAGGCCTTCCTCAGCCAGCACATAGGCGACCTGAAGAACGCCGCCACCCTGCGCTCCTTGGAGACGACGGTGGACCACATGGAGCGGGTCCTGAAAATAGAGCCCGAAGTCGTGGCCTACGACCTGCACCCGGATTATCAATCCACCAGCTACGCCCTCGCCGTGGCTCGCCTGCCGAAGATCGGGGTGCAGCACCATCATGCCCACCTCGCCTCCTGCATGGCGGAAAACGGGCTGGAGGGGGAGACGATCGGGGTGGTTTTCGACGGGACCGGATACGGCCCGGACGGGACCATCTGGGGCGGGGAGTTCCTGGTCGGTGGTTATCAGGGATTCGAGAGAAAGGGGCACTTCGCAGCGCTGCCGCTTCCAGGCGGAGATGCCGCGGTGAAGGAACCGTACCGGATGGCGCTCTCCTACCTCTATCCGCTGTTCGGCGACCGGATCTTCGATCTCCCGCTATCCTGCGTCGCGCAGGTCCCGGTTGATGAGCGGAGGCTCTTTCTGAAGATGCTGGAGCGGAGGATCAATTCCCCCCTTACTTCCAGTTGCGGCAGACTGTTCGACGCCATTGCCGCCCTGATCGGTCTGCGGGGAAGGGTCTCTTACGAAGGTCAGGCGGCCATCGAACTGGAGGCCCTGGCGGAGTCGGGGAGCTGTGACGGCGCATATCCCTACGACATAGTCGCCTCCGACGGTAAATTCGTCTCCGATTTCGGCCCCATGGTCCGCGCCATCGTAGGCGACCTGGCTTCCGGCAGATCGACCGCGGAGATCGCCCTTTGTTTTCATAACACCCTTGCGGCGGTTACAGCGCAGATCTGCGGCCAGATCCGCAAGGAAACCGGTATAGACCGGGTCGCCTTGTCGGGCGGCGTCTTCCAGAACAGGTTGTTGAGCGAGGGTGTCTGCGCCCTCCTCGTCGACGATGATTTTCAGGTTTTCACACAGCGCCTGGCCCCTCCCAGCGACGGAGGGATCGCCTTAGGTCAGGCCATAATAGCGGGAAGGAGATTTTCATGTGTTTAGCGGTCCCTATGAAGGTGTTGAGCATAGATAACGAAACGGCCATCGCGGAAGTCGACGGCGTCAAACGGGAAGCGAGTCTCATGATGCTTAGCGACCAAGTCAGCGTGGGGGACTACGTCCTGATCCATGCCGGCTTCGCCATCGGGAAGCTGGATGAAGATGAGGCACGGGAAACCATAGCGCTGATGAGGGACTGCCTCAAGCTCGGCGAGGGATCCTTATGATCGATCTCGGGCAATTCCGCAGCAAAGAGATCGTGAAGGGGCTTGCCGCCAGGATAAAGGAACTGACTGCCGGGCGTTCCGGGACCATGACCTTCATGGAAGTCTGCGGCACCCACACGATGTCGATCTACCAGTACGGGATTCGCAGCCTCCTCCCTCCGCAGGTAAGGCTGATCTCCGGCCCCGGCTGTCCTGTCTGCGTGACGCCGGTTGGGTACGTGGATCACGCCATCGCCTGTGCGCGCCTCCCCGAGACGATCGTGACCACCTTCGGCGACATGCTGCGCGTCCCGGGTTCCACCTCGAGCCTGATGCACGAGCGCGCCAAGGGAGCCGACATCAGGATCGTGTACTCGCCGCTCGATGCCGTGAATCTCGCGGCGAGGCATCCCGACAAAAAGGTGGTGTTCCTCGGCGTCGGTTTCGAGACCACCGCCCCGACCATCGCCGGGAGCATCATCACCGCAGCTGCGCGCGGAGTGGAAAACTACTTCGTCCTCACCGCACACAAGACCATCCCCGTTCCGATGCAGGTTCTGTCGTCGGATCCCGAGCTCGGCATCGACGGCTATATCTGCCCCGCCCACGTGAGCGCCATCATCGGCGCCGACGCCTACCGCTTTCTCGCCGAAGGGCAGGGCGTCCCCTGCGTGGCGACCGGGTTCGAGCCGGCAGACGTGATGCACGGGGTGGAAATGCTGGTCCGGCAGATAGTCGAAGGGCGCAGCGAAGTGGAGATACAGTACAGCCGGTTCGTCACCCGGGAAGGGAACGTGAAGGCGCAGGCTGTGCTGAGGGACGTGTTCACCCCGGTCGATGCGACCTGGCGCGGCATAGGCCTCATTCCCGAAAGCGGTCTGGAGATAGCCGCGAAATATGCCCACTTCGATGCGACCAAGGCAATTCCGGTCCAGGTTGAAGAGCCGAGGGAACCGAAGGGGTGCCAGTGCGGCGAAGTCCTGAAAGGGAAGGTCGCCCCCTGCGATTGCCCCCTTTTCGGAAGGGTGTGCACCCCCGAATCACCGGTCGGCGCCTGCATGGTGTCGTCCGAGGGGAGCTGCGCCGCGGCCTACAAATACGGCCAGATCATGTAACCGGAACCCGATCCCGCCCCAGCCCCCCCTTGAAGGCGGAGGGGAGGGGGGAGGGACTCGAACAGCCCGCTCTTCGTGTAAGGCCGGAGACCCGGCAGAGTCCACGATGGAGAGGGGCGGGGACCTAAAGGAGCCTACCTTGGACAAGGATCTCATACTGCTCGGTCACGGCAGCGGCGGAAAGCTTTCCCACCAGCTGCTCGATGACCTGATAATCCCAACCCTTTCCGGAATTTCGGTGGCGGGCCAAAACGACGCCGCCGTGTTGAGCCGAAACGGCGATCGGCTCGCATTCACCACCGACTCCTACGTCGTCGATCCGATCTTTTTCCCGGGCGGCAACATCGGCGATCTCGCCATAAACGGAACGGTCAACGACCTGGCGATGGTCGGCGCGCAGCCTTTGGCCATCAGCGTCGGGCTGATCCTGGAAGAAGGGTTCAGCCGAAACGAGCTCAAGGAGATTCTCCTCTCGATGCGGACCGCTGCCGACCAGGCCGGCGTCTCCATTGTGGCGGGGGACACCAAGGTCGTGCCGCGTGGCAAGGCGGACAAGATCTTCATAAACACCTCCGGCATCGGGATCTTCAGCCATTGCCTCAGGATAACCGGCGCCGACGCTCAAGTGGGCGACAAGATCATTGTGAGCGGCACCATCGGCGATCACGGCATTGCGGTGATGGCGCAGCGGGAGGGGCTCGGGCTGGACGCGGACATCCTGAGCGACAGCGCACCGCTCAACACCCTGGTGGCTGAGATGTTGGAAGAGGCGGGCGAAGCGATCCATGTGCTGCGCGATCCGACCCGCGGCGGGGTCGCCACTACTCTCAAAGAGATTGCGCTGCAATCGGAGGTGACGCTGACGCTCGACGAGGACGCCCTCCCACTCAAGGCTCCGGTAAAAGGGGTCTGCGCGGTGCTTGGGCTCGATCCGCTGTACGTGGCGAACGAGGGGAAACTTTTGGCGATTGTCGCGCCGGAGGCTGCGCAATCCTTGCTGGCGCGGATGCGGCGGCATCCCTACGGAGGAGATGCCGCGATCGTAGGAGAGGTTACCGCCGCGGGCGGCGGTCGCGTGCAGATGACGACTTCCGTCGGCGGGATGCGGGCGGTGGAGATGCTGTCGGGAGAGCAGTTGCCGCGGATCTGTTGAGTCCTTCGAGGGCCCCGCTGTCGCCGGCCCGGGTGGCGTCCGCCACTTATGTTGATCGTTTGCCCGGTGATGTAGCCGTTGCAGGCCAGCATGACCGCTACCCCGGCAATCTCCTCGGGAGGAACCCGCCAGCAAATGGGTGGGGCCGCTCTAAACTCCGCCTCATGTGGGGGGCCGCGAACACCCCAACCATCACTGCCACTACGGCTTGCAGCTTCAGTGTCTGATCCAACAAGAAAAGGGGTTACGGAAAAACCGTAACCCCTTGATCTTTTGGTGCCGAAGACTGGAATCGAACCAGCACACCCTTTCGAGTACTAGAACCTGAATCTAGCGCGTCTACCAATTCCGCCACTTCGGCCTGCGAGTTCCTTCTTATACCATCGGAGCCCTTCGCATGCAAGAAAAAAATGCCTCAACTGTAATTAAAAGAGCGTCGAAGAATGTGCGGGAGCCATTACCTCCGATCTGTCAGGACTTTCTCTTTGATCGACCTCTCGCTATTCTCTTACGAAGGTGTCCATGTCGGACTCGTCGACCATTGCCATTATCCGCGAGTACTCTGATTCAATGGTGAGGTAGTGGTTGTGTGTTTCCTGGGCGTTCTTTTCGAAGACTTGCCTGATCGATGGATCGCTTATTCTTGCCGCCGTCTCCAGCAGTGTCTTCTCGAGGTTGCTCTCCTTCTCCATCGCCACCTCGAGGGCCTTGCCTTCGGTGAAATCGGAGCAGATCACATTCTGGATAGAGGTGATCCAGGCAGATTCATATTCCGGAGGGGTGGCCATGAAATCTTCGAAGGAGCCGAGTTCGTTTCCGAGGTACGCCTTGTAGAAATGAAGGGCATGATCCTTCTCTTCCTTGGCCAGTTGCTCGAACATCCTTTTCGCTTCCTGGTTCTTCATCTGCCTGGCCCCGAGCTGATAGAAGTTCATGGCGTTCTTTTCCGTCTGGATGGCAGTCTTGAGTGCTTCCTGTGCGTTACTCATATTCCCTCCCGTCTGCGTGTCATAAAAGTGTGTAGGGAAATTATATGTGACGGGAATGACTTGTCAAACTCGCCTGATGTAGTTGTGACAGGAAAGGTGCTGTGTCGAGCGGGGCGTCGAGGATCTCAGGAACAGTGAGGAGCTTACCTTGTGGCAGTGCGGTGTCGGGTCGTGACTGTGACAGGGGAGGGGGACTGGCAAAGAAAAAAGCGTCCAGCTTTGAGCATGGACGCTTTGTGATTCTGATGGTGCCGAAGACGAGACTCGAACTCGTACAGGCTGTCGCCCGCCACCCCCTCAAGATGGTGTGTCTACCAATTCCACCACTTCGGCATGAAGAACATTCTTTTAGCATTTCTCTGTCTGCAAGTCAAGGGTAAGACAGAGTTTTTTATCGGACTGGTTGCTGCCGGGAAAGGCAGGGCCCATGGTTGCCCATGGGCCCTGTTGATGATTTCGATGGTGCCGAAGACGAGACTCGAACTCGTACAGGCTGTCGCCCGCCACCCCCTCAAGATGGTGTGTCTACCAATTCCACCACTTCGGCATCGAGACTCAGCTTTCTATCATTAGTGGGCCGAGAAGTCAACCCGAAAACTTACTTTTTCTGCGCCGGGAAGGCCGGTGCCGCGGGTGCCGCGGGTGCTCCCGGTGCTGCGGCCGGTGCTGCCGGCTGGTTTGCAGGTGCTCCTGCAGGCGCGCCGGGGGCCTGCTGAAGCGGCATGCCGCCCATCGGGGCCGGCTTGGCCTTGCGGGCCGCCTTGGAGGCCATGATCGAGGAGCCGCCACCCTTGCCGGAAACGAAGGCCAGGGAGAGTGAGGTCAGCATGAAAATAATGGCTGCGCTGGTGGTCACCTTGCTCATGAAGGTGTTGCCGCCCCCCGCGCCGAAAACGGATTGGCTGCCGCTGGCGCCAAAAGAGGCACCCATCTCTGCCCCCTTGCCGGACTGAAGCAGAACCACGATGATCAGGGCGAAGCAGACGATGATGTGCAGGGTTACCAGTAAAATTGTCATTAAAGCAGTTACCTCCCACGAATTTCAAAAAGACTATCTAGCACATCTAATGCAAAAAGACTAGTTTTTATTCACCCAAGTGCACAATGGATGCAAATGAGGCGCCTTTCAGGCTGGCCCCGCCCACCAGGGCACCGTCGATGTCGGGGCGGGACATGAGGCCCTTGATGTTCTCCGGCTTGACGGAGCCGCCATAGAGTATCCTGGTCTTGTCGGCCACGGACTTACCGTAGAGCTGGGCCAGCACGCCGCGGATGAAGGCGTGCGCCTCCTGGGCCTGGTCGTCGGTGGCGGTCTTCCCGGTGCCGATGGCCCAGACCGGTTCGTAGGCGATGATGATCGGGGCGAACTGGGTGTCGCTCAGCCCTTCGAGCCCCCCCTTGAGCTGGGTCTCCAGCACCTTGAAGGTATCACCCGCCTCGCGGGCCTCGAGGGTCTCTCCTATGCATACGATCGGGACCAGGGCGCCCCTGAGAGCCGCCTTGATCTTCTTGTTGACCGTGGCCTCGGTTTCGCCGAAGTACTGCCTGCGCTCGGAATGGCCTATGATGACGTGGCTTGCGCCGGCGTCCAGCAGCATCCGGGGGGAGACCTCGCCGGTGTAGGCGCCCTCCTCCTCCCAGAAACAGTCCTGGCCCGCCAGCGAGATGGGGGTTCCGGAAACGGCGGTGAGCAGGGTAGGGAGGACGGTGAAGACGGGGGCGACCACGATCTCCACGTTGCTTACCCCCTGGACCAGCGGCGCCAGTTCCTCGATCAGTGCCAATGCCTCGTTCTTCGTCTTAAAGAGCTTCCAGTTTCCAGCGATCACCGGCTTGCGCATGTATTCCTCCGAAATTGCATTTTATGTTTCTGTAGGAGCGGCATCCCTGCCGCGAACAACAGCAGAATTGGGTTGATATTACAGGCCCTGCCGAAGCCGCTTTCCCGAATAAGCCTGTGAGGCGAGCTCCGGCAGGATGCGCGGCGCGGTGCCGCTCCTACGGGTATATCTATCTGGTCCCTTTTTCTTCGAGCACCTGGATCCCCGGGAGCTTCTTCCCTTCGAGGAGCTCGAGGAATGCGCCGCCACCGGTGGAGATGTAGCTGATCTTCGCGTACTCGCCGGCGCGGTGCACGGCGACGTCGGTGTCACCGCCGCCGACGATGGTGAGGGCGTAGGAGTTTGCCACGGCGGTGACCATGGCGAAGGTGCCGCGGGAGAAGGCGTCCATCTCGAAGACGCCCATCGGGCCGTTCCAGACGATGGTCTTGGCGTTCTGCAGCGCCTCGGTGAAGAGGGTGACGGTAGCGGGTCCGATGTCAAGGGCCATCCAGCCTTCAGGGATCTCCTGGATCGGGGTGACCTTGTTCTCGGCGGCGGCGTTGAACTGGTCGGCCACCACGCAGTCGACCGGGAGGTAGAACTTGACCCCTTTGGCGCGCGCCTTCTCCATGGTCTTCATGGCGGTCTCGATCAGGTTCTCCTCGACCAGGGATTTGCCGACGTTGTAACCCATCCCCTTGAGGAAGGTGAAGGCCATCCCGCCGCCGATGATGATCTTGTCGACCTTGTCGCAGAGGTTCTCCAGGACTTCGATCTTGCCGGAAACCTTGGCGCCCCCCAGGATGGCGACCAGGGGCCTGATCGGGTTCTGCATGGCCTTGTCGAAGTAGTTCATCTCGTTCTTCATCAGGAAGCCGGCGGCGACCACGGGGAAGAAGTTGGTGATGGCTTCGACCGAGGCATGGGCGCGGTGGGAAACGGCGAAGGCGTCGTTGACGTAGATCTCGCAGCCGTTGACCAGGGCCTTGGCGAAATCGGGGTCGTTTTTCTCCTCGCCCTGGTAGAAGCGCACGTTCTCCAGCATGACCACGTCGCCTGGCTGCATGGCGTCGATGAGGGCGCGGGTCGCGTCCCCGATGCAGTCGGGAGCGAGCTTGACCTCCTTGCCGAGAAGCCTGGAGAGCCTCTTGGCCGCCGGGGTCATGGAGTACTTCTCCTTGCGCTCCCCCTTGGGACGGCCGAGGTGGGAGGCCAGGATGATCTTGGCCTTCTGGTCCAGCGCGTAGTTGATGGTGGGGAGCACGGCACGGATGCGGGTGTCCTCGGTGATGTTCTGGTCGTCATCGAGGGGGACGTTGAAGTCCACTCGCATGAAGACCTTCTTACCCTCAAGGTTCTCTATCTCGTCGATGTAACGAATTGACATGTCAACCTCCTAATATTCCGAGTTCGTTTGCGCCACGGGGCGCTGAAATTCGATAACGGGGGGATCGGCTTGTGAAACAGGCGTGGAGGGATGTGACAGCAGAGCTGCCGGCTTCCCCCACTCCCTGTCCCCCTCCCGCGAGGGGTGGGGGGACGTGCGGGGAGACTTTGTCCCTGTCAACGGGCGCCCTCACCCTGACCCTCTCCCGCGCGGAGAGGGACTCTCCGGTCGGTGCACCTCCCGTCGCTGCCCGCCAGGTGCATCCTCCGGGAAGCTTTCACATTGTCCGGACGGAAAAGGGCAAAAAGATGGGGGAGAGTGACCTCTCCCCCCGTTCTTTCTGCCAGGATCGCGTTCCCTAGAGGAGTATCTTCATCAGGCTGACAACGCGGTTCGAGAAGCCGGCCTCGTTGTCGTACCAGGAGATCACCTTCACCATGTTGCCGTCGAGAACCTTGGTGGAGGGTGCGTCGACGATGGAGGAGAGCGGATTGCCGTTGAAGTCGATGGAGACCAGCGGCTCGTTGCTGAAGCCGAGGATCCCTTTGAGTGGACCGTCAGCGGCGGCCTTGAGGAGGTTGTTGACCTCTTCGGCGGTGGTCTCCTTGGAGAGGGTGGCGACGAGGTCGACGACCGAGACGTTCGGGGTCGGGACGCGGATCGCCATGCCGTCGAGCTTCCCTTTCAGCGCCGGGAGCACCAGCGATACCGCCTTGGCGGCGCCGGTGGTGGTCGGGATCATGGAGAGGGCGGCGGCCCTGGCGCGGCGCAGGTCCTTGTGCGGGAGGTCGAGGATGTTCTGGTCGTTGGTGTAGGAGTGAACCGTGGTGACGAGGCCCTTCTCGATGCCGAAGCTGTCCTGCAGGACCTTGGCGACCGGCGCCAGGCAGTTGGTGGTGCAGGAAGCGTTGGAGACGATGTGGTGCTTAGTCTTGTCGTACTCCTTGTCGTTGACGCCCATGACGATGGTCAGGTCGGGGTCGGTCGCCGGCGCGGAGATGATCACCTTCTTGGCGCCCGCGGTCAGGTGCATGGCGGCCTTGTCGCGCGCGGTGAAGAGGCCGGTCGACTCGAGCACGATGTCGACGTTCATCTCTTTCCAGGGGAGCTCGGCCGGGTTTTTCACGGCGAGG
>NZ_JBXKJL010000037.1:0-2393 GCF_056994735.1 Geomonas sp. | reverse complement strand
CATATGCGCGCCGAACTCGAGGAGCAATCCGGCCGGTGCTGATCCGCATCCTCAAGAATTCCTTCCTGAAACGCCCCAAGGCCGTCCTGCTGGTCCTGCTCTCCATCATCATGGGCTCCGCTGTCGCCACCGCCTTCCTCGGCATCGCGGGGGAGCTCTCCCACAAGATGGCCCTGGAACTCCGCAGCTACGGCGCGAACATCGTGCTGGAGCCGGCGGCCGGCGAGGGGACGCTCAGGGACGGGGACCTTCCCAAAATCAAAACCATCTTCTGGAAACACAACATAGTGGGCTTTGCTCCTTATCTCTTCGGAATGGCCGAATTCTCAGCCTCCGGAAGAAGGGAAAGGGGGGTGCTGGCCGGCACCTGGTTCGGGCGGCCAATGAAGGTCGAGGGGGAAGAAGACAGCATTCAAGGGGTAACGGTAGCCGAGCCCTGGTGGGGAATCGGGGGACGATGGCCGGAACTCCCCGAGGAGGTCGTGGTAGGGGCATCCCTCGCCAAGCGCCTGAACCTGGCACCGGGCTCTGACGTCGTTGTCACTGCCGGAGGAAGGAGCCGGACATTCAAGGTGGTCGGCATCGCTTCGACCGGAGGATTCGAAGAGGAGCAGCTCTTCGCTCCGCTTGCCGAGGCCCAGGCACTGCTCGACAAGCCGGGGCAGCTGTCCCGCGTCCTGGTCAGCGCGCTCACCGTGCCGATGGACGCCTTCGGCAAGAAGGACCCTGCCGCCATGAGCAAGGAAGAGTACGAGAAGTGGTACTGCACCGCCTACGTGACCTCGGTGGCCAAGAACCTGGAAGAGGTCATGGCCGGGAGCCGGGCCAAGCCGATCTGGCAGATCGCCAGCGCCGAGGGAGCCCTCCTCAAGAAACTCGACAGCCTGATGCTCCTCCTCACCGTCATCGCCCTCGGCTCTGCGGCCATCGCCGTTTCCTCCAGTCTGCTGGCCTCCATGGCCGAGCGAAGCGCCGAGATCGCCCTTATGAAGACGATCGGCGCCGATCGCTTCCAGATCGCCGCCATCTTCCTGGGTGAGACCATGATCATATCCCTGGTGGGCGGCCTGATCGGCTACCTCGCCGGGGACCAGCTCGCCGGGATAATCAGCCGCTCCGTTTTCGCCTCCCCAATCAAATCGCCAGTCTGGCTCTTTCCCACCGCGATAGCGGCGGCCTTCGCCGTGGCCGTTGCCGGGAGCATCGTGCCCCTTCGCCGGGCGCTGCAGATCGAGCCGGTCCGGGTTCTCAAGGGGTAACATGCAGAGACGCCGCTGGCTTACCCATATCGTCTTTCGCGCGCTGGCCCACAGAAGGGGGAGGACCGCGCTGCTGCTGGGGGTCCTCACCATGGCCTCCAGCCTGGCCACGGCCCTGGGCATCGTCTCCGCCTCGATGGGGAAGCGGGTGGCCGAGGAGACCAGGAAGTACGGGGCCAACCTGGTCATCGTCCCGGAGGCCGCGGGGATTGACATCGGCAGCGGCGGACTCAAGTTCGGCCAGATCCATCAACCGGCCTATCTGAGCCAGCGTGAGGTGGAGTCTGCCCTCGGGCGCAGCGGGTTGCGGGGGGAACATTCCTTCCACCTGCGGAGCGTCCTCCGCCTGAAGGGGCTGGAGGTTGCGGTCGAGGGGGTCGATTTCGTCCAGATCCGCAGGCTCTTCCCGTGGTGGCAGGTCCGCGGTAGCTGGCCCGCTGCGGGAGGGGCCATGGTCGGGACCGATCTCGCCGCGCGCCTCGGTCTGAAAGCGGGCGAAACGGTCGAATTAGCCGGAGCCGGGGGGGCGACGACGGTAAACGTGGCGGGCATCGTGACCACCGGCGGGGACGAGGATGGGATTCTTTTCGTCTCCCTGCCGGAGTTGCAGCAAAAGGTCGGGCTCCCGGACCAGGTGACCCTGGTGCGGCTGCTGGTGGCCGCGGGAGGGGAGAGCCTTAAGGCGAAGGCCGCCGCCCTGCAGCCGCTCGTTGCCGGAGCCTCCGTCAAGGAGGTTCGTCAGGTGGCCCGCACCAGCGAGGATCTGCTGGCCAAGGTCAAGCTCCTGATGATGCTGGTGACGGCGGTGGTATTGGTCTGCGCCGGGAGCAGCGTGGCGGGCACCATGAGTGCCACCGTGCTGGAGCGAAGCAAGGAGATCGGCCTGATGAAGGCGATGGGCGGGACCCGCTGGGATCTGTTGAGGATCTTCTCGGCCGAGGCTTTCATGCTCGGCGTAATCGGCGGCGCGGCCGGGTACCTCTTAGGCACGGCCCTCGCGCAATTCGTAACCAGGACCGTGTTCGCGGTGTCTGCCGAGTTGATGCCTGCGTTTCTCGCGGTTTCCTTTGCGGTGAGTCTGTTGCTGGCTCTGCTGGGAAGCCTCGGGCCGCTACTTTCGGTCTTCAGGCTGGA
>NZ_JBXKJL010000036.1:0-5484 GCF_056994735.1 Geomonas sp. | reverse complement strand
CCGGGCGTCGCCCCGTAGTAACCGAGCATCAGGTCGGCGAACTCCCCCGTCAGCACCTTGTAACGCCCCATGATGATGTTGAGCACCGCCTGGGTCCCTACGATCTGGCTGGTCGGCGTCACCAGGGGGACGTACCCCGTATCCCGCCGCACGACCGGTATCTCTTCCAGCACCTCGTTCATCCGGTCGCCGGCCCCCTGCTGTTTCAGCTGACTCTCCATGTTGGAAAGCATCCCTCCAGGTATCTGGCTCTTGAAGATTTCGGTGTCGACGCCGGTCACCGCGGAAAGAAACTCGCCGTAGCGGGGCTGAATCTTGGCGAAGTGCTCCTTGACCCGCAACAACCGGGCAAGATCGATCCTGGTCGTGTAGCCGGTCCCTTCCAGCATCTCGATGAAGCTCTCCGTGGGGTTGTGGCCCGGTCCGAGGCTCATGGCGCTCACCGCAGTGTCGACGCAGTCCACCCCCGCCTCCACCGCCTTCATGAGGCTTACCAGCGTGACACCCGTCGTCGCATGCACATGCAGATGCAGCCGGGTATTCTCCCCGCAGGCTTCCTTGATCCCCCTCACCAGGTCGTACGCCGCCTGCGGCTTGATCAGCGCGGCCATGTCCTTGATGCAGATGGAGTCGCACCCCATGCCGACCAGCCGCCTGGCCTGCTCGATGAAGATCTCGGTACAGTGAATGGGGCTTACCGTGTAGGAGATGGCGCCCTGGGCATGCTTCCCGGTTCGTTTCACCGCGTTTACCGACCGCTCGATATTCCGCAGATCGTTCAGCGCGTCGAAGATGCGGAAGACGTCGATGCCGTTCTCGGCGCTCTTCTGGACGAAGCGATCCACCACCTCGTCCTGGTAGTGGCGATATCCCAAAAGGTTCTGACCGCGCAGCAGCATCTGCAGCGGGGTCCTGGGCATGAGCTCCTTGAAGGTCCGGAGCCTCGCCCACGGGTCCTCATTGAGGAACCTGATGCAGGAGTCGTAGGTGGCGCCGCCCCAGCACTCCAGCGACCAGAATCCAGCGTTGTCGAGGTCCTCGCAGGCAGAGGTCATATCGTCAATACCGAGGCGTGTCGCGATCAGGCTCTGGTGGGCGTCGCGAAGCGCCAGTTCCGTTACGTCGATGATGCGGTCCATGTCTTGCCCCCTGTCAGGCGATGGCGGGACTGAGTGGTGTACCGGTGCGGATCACAGGTTGAGGAAGGAGGGGTTTCGATCACATTAGGAAATTCTACGACCTGTTTCGCCAATGGCAAGGAGAGTTACGAGACGCCCCTCTCCCTCCATGAGAGGGCCAGGGTGAGGGCGCCAGTCGGAAGCGAGCTGGCGCCCTCGCCTCCATGTGACGCCGTCGATGCTGAGTTTTGACGAGGGGGGCAGAGTCCCCTCTCCCTCTGGGAGAGGGTTAGGGTGAGGGCGCCACTCGGAAGCGAGCTGGTGCTTGACAGGAAACGCGGCAAAACCATGCCTGGATGACCAGGGAAAGCGATGGAGAAAAGGAGAGGGTGAAGCGGAAGAAGAAAGCTAAGGATGGTTAGGGGCGTGCGCGCCTAGGATGGCCTGATAGAGCTCCAGGTAGGCTTGGGCTTCTTTATCGGGGCAATGCTTTTCGTGGATCATGGCCTGGCCGTGGCGGCCCAGCCTTTCGCGGAGATGCGGATCAACCACCAGATGCTCCGCCTTGGCGGCGAAGTCCTCCGCATCGTGGTAAACAAGTCCGGTGACGCCGTCCCTTATGATGGACCGGTTCCCCTCGATGCCGGCAGCCAGCACCGCCTTCCCATAACAGAGGGCTTCGAGAAGGCTGTTCGCCATCCCTCCTTCGAAGAGGGAACAATTGAGCACCACGTCGGCCGCGCGGTACAGATCAGCCATCGACTCGTGAGGGAACGCACCAAGATAGCCGGCGAAGGGATACTGCTCCAGCGCGTCGAGTACCTGTGCGGCGTAGTCGGGATCGAGTACCGGCCCTACCACCTGAAGGCGTAGCCGCGGGTACGTGGCGTGCACGGCGGCCAGCGGCTGCAGGGGGAAGAGGATGTTCTTCACCGGACGCAGCCCTGCGGGAAAGAGGAAGTTGATGGTATCGGCGGCGCCAGTAGCGACTTCAGCTTGCCCCTCCCGGGGGCAGTCGACGCCTTGCGCGATGACCACCGTCCGCTCATCCAGAGACGGGAGGTGCTCTGCCAGCCTGCGCTTGACGCTGGCGTGGAAAGCGACCAGGCGAGCGGCTCCCCTCAGGGCGATGTGGGTTTCATGGCTGCGCTGGTCGGAGAGGGCCTGGTAGACGTCGGTGCCGGTCAGCGTGACCAGGTACGGTATCGACAGCGCCTCCGAGACGGCATGAGCCAGCCGTCCACCGAGATAGCCGTGAAAGGCATGCAGCAGCTGCGGCTCGAACTTCTTCACCGCGGCCAGCAGCTCTTCCGCCGAAAGCTGATCCACCGCGAACACCCGCACTTGGCAGCCCAGAAGGGTCAAGTGGCGTTCGATCCGTCTCACCGTGACGGAGTTTCCGGTTTTCCCGGACCTGTAATTTGGCGCGATGATGCCGACCCGCATGTTAACCTCAGACAGTGTCACTTCCCCGCATGCAGGGGGGAACACATGAATGATACACCAATCAGCCTGGATAATAGCCACAAAACCCGCTCCACGCAAGGGATAAACCCCTTGCCTCACCAAGCTGAATCATGCTAATTTACCGCATTCCGAGGTGCTACACATGAAAATAACCATCCTCGGCTCTGGCACCTCAACGGGCGTTCCCATGGTCGGCTGCCACTGCCAGGTCTGCGACTCAACCGATCCGCGTGACAAGAGGACCCGTGCTTCCATCCTGGTTGAGTGCGACGGGCGCCGCATTCTTGTCGACACCTCTACCGATCTGCGGAGCCAGGCACTCCGGGAAAAGATACCGCAGATCGACGCGGTGCTGCTGACGCACGTCCATGCCGACCATATCCACGGCATCGACGACCTGCGGGGTTTCCACTTCCTGCACCGCAGGGTCATCCCATGCTACAGCAGCCCGGAAACCATCCAGCGGATCACCGCCAGCTACGCCTACATTTTCGAAGGGCTCCATTCGGAGGGATATCATCCCCTGCTGGAGGCCATTGCCGTTGATGACCCCTTCGAGCTCTTCGGCTGCAACATCACCCCCGTGCCGATCTTGCACGGCTCCTTCAAGGCCACCGGCTACCGGTTCGAGAACGCCGCCTATCTCACCGACTGCAGCCTGATTCCGGAGAGTTCGATGTCGCTGCTCCAGGGGCTGGACCTCTTGATAATCGACGCCCTGCGCTACTCCCCGCATCCCAACCACTTCAATATCGACGGGGCCCTGCAGGTGGTGCAGGCACTGCAGCCGCGCCGGACCTTGTTCACCCACCTGACCCACGAGGTGCATCACACGGATGGAACCCGGCTGCCGGTGGGCGTGGAATTCGCCTACGACGGCCTGGTGGTCGAACTTTGATGGCCGCAGGCCGCAAAAGAAACGGACGGAACTGATGTTCAGAGACATTCGACTGCACGGGTATGCCAACGACCAGATCGAGTTTTACGCGATTACAGCCGGAAGCGAAGCCTACAACCGCTACTTCTTCAACACCGACCATGCCGACGCCCAGGAGATCCGCTTCTTCTCCCCGGGAAACGAATTCATAATCGGCCGGGACGGCATCAGCCACCGCGGCAACGGCGGCTCCTTCTGCGAGTACATGTTCGGCGTCGACCAGCCGATCGCGGACCTCGCCAAGGAGGAGGTCTCCAACCGGCTCGTCGTCTACGGCACCCACTACGACCACCGCACCGGCACCCTCAAGTTCAGCGACCGCACCGACGGCTATCTGAGCTACGACAAGATCTTCTTCGACGGCAACGCCGTATTCAACTACTTCTTCGCCCTGACCGGCGCCGACTTCGGCGGGCTTTTGAGCGACCAGCAGGAACGGATCGTCAGGTTGCTGGGAAAGGCGCTGAAGCGCTCTTCCGCGGTGGGCGAGGAACACGACAACCTGATCATCGGGGAGGTCCTCAAGATCATCGACGAGCCGAGCGCTCACCTCTTCCTGTTCAAGCTGATCAACGTCAGGCACAGGGAATACTGCGAGGTCTTCAAGAATCTCTACTTCAGCAACAAGAAGATCACCGACGCCGACTTCCAGATGCTGGCCGTGCTGGCCGAGAAGTACGGGATCGACCGCTACCAGCAGGAGCGCATCCGGATCGACGTGATGTACAAGCATCCGGACAACCGGCGCATCGTCGACGAGTACAAGAACATCCTGATCGCCTGCAACCGCAAGGGGGAGATCAACAAACTCGAGAATGCGCGCCTCACAAGGCTGAAGACCCTCTCGGTCCGCAACAAGATCCCCGGCGCCCTCTTCTACACGCTCGACGAGATGCTCAAGAAGGACAAGAAGCTGGTCGACCTGGAGGAGAGCAACTACATCTCGGAGACCAGGCAGATCCTGGAGGGGATGTTCCTTTCCGAGCGGCACATCGAAAGCACCATCGACACCGAGGACATGCTGAAGCTCCTTTACGCCAAGAAGCAGGCGGCGGAGAACCGGGACCACGCCTTCGAGGAGATGCTGCTCGACGCCAGCAAGGCCTGCGACGAGAAGATCCGCGACGGCTCCGACATCTCGATCCTCGAGGGTTATTCGTACATCATCACCTACTTCGACCGCTACGACGCGACCTCTTCCGCCATCAACAGGCTGGCCTTCATGGAGAACGTGAAGATCTCGGAGGATATGATCCGCAGTCTCCTCGGGAACAAGAGCGCCTTCGACATGCTGGCGCCCGACCTCTTCACCAAGCTCTTCCTGTCGGGAATCTTCGAGGACAAGTACCTGGGGATCTACGGCCGCAAGAAGGTGACCCACCTGGCCTCGGGACTGAGGATGATAGAGGAGAACCGGCTTTCCACCGCCGCTCTCCTGGAGCACCTGCAGCAGATAGATGCCGACGAGCGGCTGTACCTGACCCTCCTGGAGCACGTGAAGGAGAGGATCAGGAACTTCTACTCCAAGTACTCGAGCAAGGCCGACCAGGAAGCGCTGAAGAGGGAGCTCACCGAGGAACTGCAGCACAAGAAGCTCCTGGAAGGCGAGATCCCGCAGCATCTCTTCCACGAGGTCATCCTGACCATCAAGAAGGAAGCGGTCTACATCCACAACCTCCTGCCGCAGATCATCGCCGAGAACGACGGCTCGCTGCGCGAGGACTTCCTGGAGAACTCCGGCCTCGACCGTTTCTACGTCGAGGAACTGGAGCGCGAGTACTTCGAGCTCAACAATCTCGACATGGAGGCGCTCTACCAGATCCGCAAAGGCTACGCCGCCTGAGCCACGACTCCCGCCCAGCCATGCCAGCCACCGCCCAGATCCGCAACCTCGGCATCATCTCGCACATCGATGCCGGCAAGACCACGGTCTCCGAACGGATCCTCTTCTACTGCGGGGAG
>NZ_JBXKJL010000035.1:0-6594 GCF_056994735.1 Geomonas sp. | reverse complement strand
AGGGCGCGGTTGGCATCGTCGTGCTCCAGGAACGGGATCAGGCTGGCGGCGACGCTCACCAGTTGCTTGGGCGAAACGTCGACGTACTGGATCTCCTCGCGGGGGACCAGGACGAAGTTCCCGGCCTTGCGCGCGTTCACCCGCTCCGAAGTGATGTAACCGTTCTCGTCGAGCTCGATGTTGGCCTGAGCGATCGTGTATTCCTCGGCTTCCCAGGCTGTCTGGTAAAAGGAGAAGGGGGCGAACTGAGCCGGCCGGTTCCCGGCCGACTCGCAGCGGCGGTTCTCCTTTTCCAGGACCTCGCGCTCCACCTGGTCGCTGATCTTGAAGTGGGCATCTCCCGGATATGTGATCTGGACGTAGTCGAGAACCCTCCCGTCGCGGACCTTCCGATAGGGAGACTCGATGAAGCCATAGTCGTTGATGCGCGCGTAACAGCTCAACGATGAGATGAGGCCGATGTTCGGCCCTTCCGGAGTCTCGATCGGGCAGATGCGGCCGTAGTGCGTGGGGTGCACGTCGCGCACCTCGAAACCGGCCCGCTCGCGGCTCAGGCCGCCCGGTCCTAGCGCGGACAGCCGGCGTTTGTGCGTGATCTCGGAGAGCGGGTTGGTCTGGTCCATGAACTGGGAGAGCTGCGAGGAACCGAAGAACTCCTTGACCACGGCGGAAACCGGCTTGGAGTTGATAAGGTCGTGCGGCATCAGGTTCTCGACTTCCTGCAGGCTCATGCGCTCCTTGATGGCGCGCTCCATCCTGACGAGACCGATGCGGTACTGGTTCTCGAGGAGCTCGCCCACTGCGCGGACGCGGCGGTTGCCCAGGTGGTCGATGTCGTCGATGTTCCCCTTGCCGTTTTTCAGCTCGATCAGGTAGCGCACCACCTCGAGGATGTCCTCGCGGGTGAGCGTCATGCAGTCAAGCGGCACGTCCACGCCCAGCTTGTAGTTGAGCTTGAGACGGCCGACTGCGGAGAGGTCGTAGCGCTCGGCGTTGAAGAAGAGGTTCTCGAAGAGGACCAGCGCGCTCTTCAGGGTCGGCGGATCGCCCGGACGAAGCCTGCGGTAGATCTCGATCAGCGCCTCGTCGGTGGTGCCGATCTTGTCGATCAGGATGGTGTCCCGAAGCGAAGAGGTCACGTGCAGGTTGTCGATGAAGAGTACCTGGAAGGAGGTGATCCCCTTGGAGATGATCTCCTCGAGTTTCGCCAGGGTCAGCTCCTCGTTGCACTCGGCCAGGATCTCGCCGGTCGCCGGGTCGTAGATGTCGTGGGAAGCGACCTTCCCGACGACCTCCTCCTCGGTGATGGGGATCTCCTTGATCCCGTGCTCGCTCATCTTCCTGATGGCGGCCTTGGTGAACTTGCGGTTCGCCTTGAGGATGACCTCGCCGGTGGCGGGATCGACGATGTCGACCGCCGCCTTCTGGTTGGAGAGGAGCTCCGGATCGGCCACCTTGGTCAGCCCCTGCTCGGAAACCCTGATCTCTTCGGACTTGTAGAAGTAGTTCAAAAGGGCGTCGTTGGAGTAGCCAAGGCCCTTGAGAAGCACGGTCGCCGGCATCTTGCGCCGTCTATCTATGCGTACATAAAGGATGTCTTTATGATCGAATTCAAAGTCAAGCCACGATCCGCGGTACGGGATGACGCGGGCGGAGTAGAGCACCTTGCCGCTGGAGTGCGTTTTCCCCTTGTCGTGATCGTAGAATACACCCGGAGAGCGATGCAGCTGGCTTACGATGACGCGCTCCGTTCCGTTGATGATGAAGGTACCGTTCTCCGTCATCAGGGGGATCTCGCCGAAATAGACCTCCTGCTCCTTGATGTCACGGATCGACCGGGTACCGGGGTCCTTCGCCACATCCCAGACAACCAGCCTCACCTTCACCTTCATGGGAGCCGCGAAGGTCATCCCGCGCTGGTGGCACTCCTCCACGTCGTACTTCGGCGCGCCCAGCGAGTACGAGACGTACTCAAGCGAAGCGGTGTCGCTGAAGTCCTTGATGGGGAAGACGCTCTTGAACACGGCCTCCAGGCCGGAGTTCTTGCGTGCATCTACAGGGGTGTCGAGTTGGAGGAATCTCTTGTAGGAGTTTTTCTGGATGTCGATGAGGTTCGGTATGTCTATGATCTTGTGGATCTTGGCGAAGTTTTTGCGCAACAGGGGGTTATTCGCGATTGAATAAGCCATATCTTCTCCTTTGGTGAATGCCTTGGAAGACCTTCACCCCCTTGAATTTCCTGCTGTTACCGTACTGCGGCCCGGGTGGGTGAAGCGGCCTCAAACTAAAATAGAACAGCCAAGGCCGCAAAAAGCGACCTTGGCTTGGATAAAGATCGGCGTCTTTATACTTATTTCACTTCCACTTCTGCGCCAGCTTCGGTCAGCTGCTTCTGTGCGTCGGCAGCTTCTTCTTTGGAGATACCGGTCTTGACCGGCTGCGGTGCGCCGTCGACCAGGTCTTTTGCTTCTTTCAGGCCGAGGCTGGTCAGAGCGCGGACAACCTTGATGACAGCGATCTTGTTGGCGCCAGCAGCCTTGAGGATGACGTCGAACTCAGTCTTCTCTTCAGCAGCTTCAGCCGGGCCAGCAGCCGGGCCTGCAGCGGCAACGGCAACCGGAGCGGCTGCGGAGACACCGAATTTCTCCTCGAGCTCTTTAACAAAGCCTGCGAGCTCAAGAACGGTCATGTTTTCGATGAAGCTAACTACTTCTTCCTTAGTGATAGCCATTGTGTATTCCTCCAGAATATTTGAGTTTGGTTGGTTTCGTCAAGAAACGGTGTTTAGTGGCCTTCTTTTTTGGCTCTGAGGCCGTCCAGCACGCGAACGAAGCCGGCCGGTACGGCAGCCAGCACGCGAACGAAGTTGCTGGTCGGAGCCTGGATGCTGCCCAGCATGCGGGCCAGCAGCACTTCACGGCTCGGCAGGTCTGCCAGAGCCTGGATGTCAGCCACGTTCATGGCCTTCCCGGTCAGCACGCCAGCCTTGAGGGTGAACGGGTTGGTTGCGTCCTTGGAGAACTTGGACAGTACCTTGGCTGCTGCGACGGGATCGTCGTAGCTGAGCGCGACCGCGGTCGGACCGGCCAGGTAGGGTGCGAGCCCCTCGTTGTCGGTTCCCTTGGATGCGATCTCGAGCAGGGTGTTCTTGACGACCTTGTACTCGACATTGACCTTCCTGAGCTCGTTTCTGAGCTCGGTCGCCTGTGCCACGTTCATGCCACGGAAATCGGCAGCGAACACGGCCTGAGCGCGCAGAAGCTTGTCGTGCATTTCGGCAACAAGTTCTTTTTTGTTTTCCTTATTCAAGCGCCTTCCTCCTTTCTTTTGGTATACGGGTACGAAACCCCGCCAAAGTCAGGAAGTTGCGGAAAGATTCCGACAACAACTTTGCAAGTCTCGGTTGGCCGCCTTGCGGCGTTTAAGTCCCCTTCGCTGTTCCGTCGGGAGCACCAGCTGTCTTTGACTTTGGCTTTTGAAGCTTATATTGAAGCATAGAACGCGGATCAAACAATAACCGGGAAGCGAATTCCCTTCATCTGCTATCCGCGCTCTATTGTTGTAGCAGCTATTTCAGCAGCGCCCCGATCTCTGCCAGATCGATGTTGACGCCAGGGCCCATGGTGGAGGAGATGGAAACCTTCTTCATGTAGGTCCCTTTTGCGGCAGCCGGCTTGGCTTTCTGCAGCGCCTCTACCAGGGCCACCACGTTCTCCCTGAGGGTCTGGGGATCGAAGGAGACCTTGCCGACCGGAGCGTGGACGATGCCGGCCTTCTCGACGCGGAACTCGACCTTGCCGGACTTGGACTCCTTGATGGCGCGGGCCAGGTCGAAGGTCACGGTGCCGACCTTCGGGTTCGGCATCAGGCCGCGGGGTCCGAGGAGCTTACCGATCTTGCCGACCACACCCATCATGTCCGGGGTAGCGATGGCGGTGTCGAAGTCGAACCAGCCGCCCTGGATCTTGGCTACCAGGTCGTCGGCGCCGACGTAGTCTGCGCCGGCCTCGCGGGCCTCCCTCTCCTTCTCGCCCTTGGCGAAAACGAGCACGCGGACGTCCTTGCCCAGGCCGTTCGGGAGGACCACTGCGCCGCGGACCATCTGGTCTGCGTGACGGGGATCGACGCCCAGCTTGACAGCCAGGTCGACGGTCTCGTCGAATTTAGCGAAGGCTGCGCCCTTTACGAGCTCGATGCCGTCGTTGAGGGGATAGCTTTTGCTCCTATCTACCTTGGCAAAGGCTTCCTTTTGCTTTTTTGTCTGAGCCATTTCTATTAACCCTCTCTTTAACTTAAGCTATTTCAACGCCCATGCTGCGCGCGGTACCTTCGATGGTCTTCATGGCGGCCTCGAGGCTGGCAGCATTGAGGTCCGGCATCTTCTTGGTGGCGATCTCGCGTACCTGCTCCTTGGTCAGCTTGCCGACCTTGGTCTTGTTCGGTACTGCGGAGCCGCTCTGGATGCCGAGGGCTTTCTTGATCAGCACCGGAGCCGGCGGAGTCTTGGTGATGAAGGTGAAGGACCTGTCGGCGTAGACGGTGATCACGACCGGGGTGATGGTCCCCTCGTCTCCCTGGGTCTTCGCGTTGAAAGCCTTGCAGAACTCCATGATGTTGACGCCGTGCTGACCGAGTGCGGGACCGATCGGAGGAGAAGGATTCGCCTTCCCTGCGGGTACCTGCAGCTTTATATAACCGGTAATCTTTTTGGCCATTTTCCTACTCCTTTGATCTTTCCTAACTGCCTTATACTTCTATTCCTGCCAGCGGGGTCACCCCTACTGCTTTTCTACCTGCATGAACTCGAGCTCGACAGGGGTGGCGCGTCCGAAGATGCTGACCATGACCCGAAGCTTCCCCTTGTCGGGCTTGACGTCTTCCACCACCCCCGAGAAGTTGAGGAAGGGGCCGTCGATGACCCTGACCGTCTCGCCCACCTCGAAGAGGACCTTGGGCCGCGGTTTCTCCGCACCCTCTTCCATCCGCTTGGTGATCTTGTTGACCTCCTCGTCGGGGATGGGGAAGGGATTGTTGCCGCCCACGAAGCCTGTCACCTTGGCGGTCTCCTTGACCACGTGCCAGGTGTCGTCGTTGAGCTCCATGTTGACCAGGATGTAGCCGGGGAAGAACTTCCTCGAAGAGGTTTTCTTCTCCCCTTTCTTCAGCTCGACCACCGTCTCGCACGGGATCAGGATCTCGCCGAAGAACTCCTCCATCTCGAGGTTCTTGATCCGCTCGGCGAGCGAGAGCCGAACCTTGTTTTCAAAGCCGGAGTAGGTGTGAACACCGTACCATTTAAGTGCCATTTGTAAGTCCTCTAGCGGAGTATCGACCTGATGAGCTTAGCAAGGACTACATCGCAGGCGCCGAGATAAAATGAAACAAGCACTATGATGACAACAACAACCTGAGCGGTGGAAAAGGTTTCCTTGCGGGTAGGCCAGGTCACCTTGGCAAGCTCCGCCTGCACATCCTCAAAGAACGTCTTGGTTTTAGCTAGCACTTGTCACCCCACTTATAGCAGTGTTTAGAAAATAAAATGGCAGGCCAGGAGGGATTCGAACCCCCAACACCCGGTTTTGGAGACCGGTGCTCTAGCCGTTAGAGCTACTGGCCTGCGGCGGGGGCCCCGCATAGGCGGAACCCCAAATCGAATTATTTCGTTTCCTTGTGAGGAGTGTGCTTCTTGCAGAAACGGCAGTACTTGTTGAACTCGAGTTTCTGCGGGGTGTTCTTCTTGTTCTTCGTGGTCGTATAGTTACGCTGTTTGCACTCGGTGCAACCAAGGGTGATGATGTCTCTAGGCATGTCCGTATCCTTTCAAACTAGTTTCGCGTTTCGCGCCTCGCGTTTCGCGCAGTGCGAAACCGACAACCCAAAACATCTTCCTTCTAAAAAGAACAGTTTAAATCCCGCTCCGCCCCCGACTGAGGCGAAGCGGGATAGTAAACCTTGATTACTCGATGATCGAGGAGACGACGCCTGCGCCGACGGTGCGGCCGCCTTCGCGGATAGCGAAGCGGAGACCTTCGTCCATGGCGATCGGGGTGATCAGGTTGACGGTGACGGCAACGTTGTCACCAGGCATGACCATCTCGGTGCCCGGCTCGAGGTCAACGACGCCGGTAACGTCGGTGGTCCTGAAGTAGAACTGCGGACGGTAGCCGTTGAAGAACGGGGTGTGACGGCCGCCCTCCTCTTTGGAGAGGATGTAGGCTTCTGCCTTGAACTTGGTGTGCGGGGTGATGGAGCCCGGCTTGGCCAGAACCTGGCCGCGCTCGATATCCTCACGCTTGACGCCGCGGAGCAGTGCGCCGATGTTGTCGCCTGCGCGCCCTTCGTCGAGGAGCTTGCGGAACATTTCCACGCCGGTGACGGTGGTCTTGGCGGTGGCCTTCATGCCGACGATCTCGACCTCCTCGCCGACCTTCACGATCCCGCGCTCCACGCGGCCGGTAGCGACCGTGCCACGACCGGAGATGGAGAAGACGTCCTCGACCGGCATCAGGAAGGGCCTGTCGATGGCGCGCTGCGGCTCCGGGATGTAGGAGTCGACTGCGTCCATCAGCTTCATGATGGCCTGCTCGCCCAGCT
>NZ_JBXKJL010000034.1:0-69940 GCF_056994735.1 Geomonas sp. | reverse complement strand
ATCATGAAAGGGTGAATCATGTGCGGAATTGCCGGCATCTACAGCTTTAACAGCGTCGTCTCCCAGAAAGAGATCGACCGCTTCACCGATACCGTGGCCCATCGGGGCCCGGACGGGCGCGGGACGTACCTGGACCATAACCTGGCCCTGGGACACCGCCGCCTCGCCATCCTCGATCTCTCCGACGCCGGGCGCTGCCCAATGGAGTACGTCGCCCCCGACGGCGGCCGCTACGTCATCACCTACAACGGCGAGGTCTACAACTTCCTGGAGCTGAAAAGGGAGCTGGAGGCACTGGGCCACCGCTTCCGCTCGCTGACCGATACCGAGGTGGTGGTGGCGGCCTACGCCCAGTGGGGGGAGCGGGCGCTGCTGAAATTCAACGGGATGTGGGCCTTCGCCATCTGGAACTGCCGCGAGCGGACCCTCTTCCTTTGCCGGGACCGCTTCGGCATCAAGCCGCTCTACTACGCCGGCTTCAACAATGCGCTCGCCTTCGCCTCGGAGCTCAAGTCCTTCCTGGCGCTGGAGGGTTTCCGTCCCTCCCTCGACCGGGAGCTGGCTCCCAAGGTGCTGGGTAACTCCTACGCCTACGAGGGGAGCACCGACCAGACCATCATGGCCGGCGTCAAGCGCCTCCCCGCTGGCTGCTCGCTCACCGTGGCCGGCAACGGCCAGGCCACAATCGCCCGCTGGTGGGAGACTCGGGACCACCTCCCCGAGGTCCCGTCCAGTTACGAGGACCAGGTCGAGCGTTTCCGCGAGATTCTCCTCGACGCCGTGGCGATCCGCATGCGCAGCGACGTCGCCGTCGGAAGCTGCCTCTCCGGCGGCGTCGACTCCACCGCCATCGCCTCCACCATGGCCCACCTGCACGGGCGCAACCGGGAGAGCCTGGAGCGCTGCCCGGCGGACTGGCAGCGGGCCTTCGTGGCCACCTTCCCCGGCACCGCCATCGACGAGCGGGAATACGCGGAGGAGGCGGTCCGCCACACCGGCGCCAAGCCCCTTTACTCGGTCTTCGACCAGGAGGAGGCGGCGAAACATGTGCTGGAGAGCGTCTGGCACATGGAGGAGGTCTACGGCGGGGTCGCCGTCCCGGTCCTCTCCCTCTACCGCGAGATGCGCAAGGCCGGCGTCTACGTCTCCCTCGACGGGCACGGCGGCGACGAGCTCCTCTGCGGCTACACCTGGTACCTGGACTGGCCCATGGGGAAGGTCAACGACAACCTCTACCAGGACTTCCACCACACCCTGCTCCCGGCGATCCTGCGCAACTATGATCGCTGCTCGATGGCGCACGGGATCGAGGTGCGCATGCCGCTCATGGACTGGCGGCTGGTCACCTTCGCCTTCGCCCTCGACGCCGAGGCCAAGATCGGTGGCGGCTTCACCAAGAGGATCCTGCGCGACGCCCTGAAGGGGATCATGCCGGAGCGGATCCGCACCCGCACCTCCAAGATCGGCTTCAACTCCCCGATGATCGAGTGGTTCAACGGCGGGATGGTGCCGCTCATCGAGAAGGTGGTGCAGCACCCCCTCTGGACCGACTCGCCTTTCTGGGACGGCCCCAGGTTGAAAGGGGAGATCCTCTCCCGCTGCCGGTCCAAAGCCTGGACCATGCAACACTGGGGCGAAAGCCTCCATTTCTGGACCCTGATGAACATGGCCATCTGGCAGATGCTCTTCGTAGAGCGCATCCCGCTGGATCACTTTTAGAGGACGACCTATGAAATTCATGCAGGTACACACCTTTTACGAGCCGTATCTCGAGGAGTTCTACCGCAACCGCACCGGTCTGGAGCAGCAGAGCTTCCAGAGGCAGATCGACCTGATCCTCGAGGACGGCTTCGCCTCGCCGCACCTCTTCACCCCCTACCTGCCGGCGCACGGCTTCGAGAGCAAGCTGGTGATCGCCAACAATCCCTTCGCCCAGCAAAGGTGGCTGCAGGAAGAGGGGAAGGAGCTGACCGGGGCCAACCACTGGATCTACGAGGTGGTGCGCGAGCAGATCTGCGCCTTCCGGCCCGATGTCCTCTATCTCACCGACCCCATCACCTTCGACGCCCGCTTCCTCGACTGGCTCCCCTTCAAGCCGCGGGTGGTGATGGGCTGGCGGGCCGCCGAGATCCCCCACGGGACCGACTGGAAAGGCTTCAACCTGATCATATCCAACCACCATGAGACGCTGGGCAAGGCGCAGTCACTCGGGGCCAAGGAGAGTTCCTTCTTCATCCCGGGCTTCCCGACCCGCATCGCGCGCGAGCTGGCCAACGAGCCGAAACGCTACGACGTGATGTTCTCGGGGCAGCTCTCCGGGCAGCACTCGCGGCGCTTCCAGATCCTGGCCGAGCTCGCCAAGCTCCCGCTGCAGAAGGAGAATCCTCTTTCCCTGGCCTATTTCATCGGCAAGATCGCCGGCCAGGACCTCCCCGCCGGGATCGTCATGAACGACAGGGGCGCGGTCTGGGGCATGGACATGTTCCGCGCCACGGCCCGGGGGAAGGTCGTCCTCAACGCCCATATCGACCTCGCGAACGGCCAGTCCGGCAACATGAGGCTTTTCGAGACCACCGGGGTGGGATCGTTCCTGCTGACCGACCACAAGGACGACCTGCACGACTATTTCGAGCCCGGCCGCGAGGTGGAGAGCTACCGCAGCCAGGGCGAGCTGAACGACAAGATCCTCTACTACCTGGATCACGACAAGGAGCGCGAGGAGATCGCACGACGGGGGCAGGAACGCTGCCTGAGGGAGTACTCGATGGAGAGAAGAGCAGAGGAACTCGATGCCCTGCTGCGCAAGCAGCTGGGGCTGGGAGCGCCGCGCCGGGAGCGCGCGGAGGACGTCGCAGGGCTGAAAGCGCGGGCGGAGAAACTGATGGCGGAGAAGCGGGTGGCCGAGGCCTTCGAGGTCCTGATCCAGGCCAAGGCCCTGAAAAAGCCGCTCCAGGGGCTCGACTTCCTGCGGGCCCACTGCTTCATCTCCATGGACCAGCCGATGGCAGCCAAGCAGGCGCTCCTCGAAGAGCTGAGATTCTTCCCGGAAAACAAGGAGGCCGCCGTCCTGCTTCAGCAGTTCGAATCGGTCCAGGGGGCACCGGCCCAGTACTTCGAATTCGACCCTGAATTCCAGCAGCTCCTCAACATGATCAGGCCCTACAGCATGCTCGGCGAGTTGAGGCTCTATTCGCTGTTTCAGCTGACCAAGCACGTCTGCGAAAACGACATACCCGGCAACTTCGTCGAGTGCGGCGTCGCGGCCGGCGGCTCCTCCGCGCTCATGGCTTACGTGATCAAGAAGTACAGCAAGCGTCCCCGCACCCTTTATTCCTTCGACTCCTTCTCAGGGATGCCGGAACCGGGTGAAAACGACGTCGAAGTCGGACGCGGGATGGGCGCGGAAGAGACGGGGTGGGGTACCGGGACCTGTGCCGCCCCGGTAGACAGCCTCCTCGAGATAGCCGGCAAGCTCGGAGTCCTTCCGGTGGTGAAGCCGGTGAAGGGGTACTACGAGGAAACGCTGCCGAGGATCCATTCGCTGGTGGGAGAGGTCGCCTTCATCCATATCGACTCCGACTGGTACGAATCGACCCGGACCATCCTTCAGAACTTCTACGACCAGATCCATCCCCAGGCCATGATCCAGTTCGACGACTACGGCTACTGGAAAGGTTGCGGCAAGGCCCTGCACGAATTCGAGCAGGAGCGCGGCATCACCTTCTCCATCAACAGCATCGACGGCAACGGCGTCTGGTTCAAGAAGGCCGCCTAGCCGCTCCTGCTTCACCTCAATCCCGGAAGTTGGCGGTGCTGCGAAACCGCCAACTTCCGGGATTTCTCCCGTCCCTCGGATGGCCTCCCATAGTTTGTCGCCACCCCCGCCTTCGTTCCGCCACTTTTGCCGTTATCCCCGCAAGCTCAGTCCCCCCGCAAGGCTCCAAAACTTTGACGTCATCCTTTGCCCGCCGCCGCTCTTTCTGTCATAAATTTGTCTAATCTGTCTCTGTGCCCTCGGATCCTCCTGGCAGTGACCCAGCAAACGATCGGGTCTGTGTCTTTGAATCCTACCCTGTACACCTGCCAAATCCCGTCCTTTTACGGCTCCAAAGGGGGCTCGACCTGCTGCGGCTCTCCTCGCAGACCCTCCATCGTGGTCCGCTCCCCCCACCGTTCCATGGCGGGCACATAACTTGCTGCTAATGTGAGATTGGTAATCGTATTGCCTCTATTCGCTTGCACCTCCACCACGGCGTAAGGTGCCATGAACCGCCTTGCAGAGTGCAGACGTAAAGACCCTCTCCCTCAGACCTCAACCCTTTGCTGCCCAGGCAGTTGCGATGAACATGCAAGACGCCTTCAGGAGCCTTTAAGTGAACCGAGAGAACTTGAATATGTCTGAGGAGACCGGTGAGCTTTTTTCAGCTGATGGAGAGACAGAGGTAGTGCGGCGCTTTATCCGCAAGGGAGCGGTGGTTTTCGATATAGGGGCCAACGTAGGCGACTGGAGCGCCCTTGTCTTCCGACACCAAAGCGATGTGCAGGTTCACTCCTTCGAGCCGGTGCCGGCTACCGACCGGGTGCTGCGCGAAAAGCTGGCGCCGGAGTTACGGTCAGGGGCGATGACAGCGAACTGCGTCGGCATCGGACGCGCACCAGGAGAACGCTCTTTCATCTACTATGATGACGCCTCCTCTTGGAGCACCTTCTACCGAAGAAAGCGCGCCGAAAAGGAAGCCGGCCTGAAAGAAGCCCGCACCCTCACTGTTCCGGTGACCAGCATCGACTCGTACTGTGATAGTAAGCGCATCCAGCACATCGACTTCATGAAGGTTGACACCGAGGGGGCAGAGCTCGACGTCCTTCTCGGAGCGCAGAGGATGTTGCAGAGGGGAGGCATAGACCACGTCCAGTTCGAGTACGGGGGCACGTACCTCGATGCCGGCATCACGCTACGGACTGTCTTCGAGCTAATGGAGTCCCACCGTTACGGGATCTTCAAGATCGCTCCGGGAGGTGTTGAGTACCTTCCGGTCTTCCGGGAGGAGTACGAGAATTTCGAGTACTCCAACTTCCTGGCGGTTAACGAGCGGCTGGTCCCAAGCTACCTTGGACTTCCCCCGAAGATGCTCAACCTGAGGGCGCTGCTGCTAAAGCACAGGATCAGACCCCGCGGTGTCATTCACATCGGAGCGCACGAAGGGGGGGAACTCGAAAAGTACCTCCAGATGGGGGCGGAAAGGGTGCTTTTCGTGGAGGCCAATCCGGAGACCTACCAGAGGCTGGCGGCCGCCGTTGGCGCTGCCCCCGGGGTCCTCGCCGTCCAGTGCGCGGTCGCTGACCACGACGGAACCGCCACCCTGCACGTCACCTCGATGGACCAGAGCAGCTCTATCCTGCCGCTCAAGCGCCACCGGGAGATCTATCCCGACATCGTCGAGGAAAAGACCGTCACCGTACCCTGCCGGACTCTGGACTCCCTGATGGGGGAGTTAGGGCTCGATACCACCCACTACAACATTATCAACATCGATATCCAGGGCGCTGAGCTTATCGCGCTGAAGGGAGGCGAGAAGACCCTCGCCCATATCGAGGCGATCAACAGCGAGATCAACTATGACGAGCTGTACGAGGGGTGCGCGACCGTCTGGGAGCTGGACGTCTTCCTGGAGGAGCGCGGTTTCGAGAGGGTGGCAACGACCACGCCATACCATCCCAGTTGGGGAGATGGTTTCTACGTGAAGCGAGGGGTGGTGAGCATGTCCAGTCTCGGCACGAACGGCCGGTTCGCCAACCAGATCTTCCAGTACGCCTTCCTGAGGACCTACACGCTCAAGCACATGCTGTCGTACGAGACGCCGCCATGGATAGGCCAGCAGCTCTTCGGCCATAAGGACCCTCCCATCTCCCGCCAGCGCCCCCTCTTCGAGGAGCGGTCCAGCCTTATGCTAGAGGCGGTGATGCCGAACAGCCCCGCCCCATTCAAAGGAGTCGATTTCTGGGGCTACTTCCAGTACCACACAAGCTACTACAGGGCTCACAGGGAGTTCTTCAGGACACTCTTCCAGCCCGTCCCGCCCCTGAAAAAAGTCCTCGACGAGGTCTACCGTACGCTCTCCTCGCTGGGCAGGACGGTGGTCGGTCTGCACCTGAGACGAGGGGACTACGGCTACGGCTACTTCTTCGTGGCGCCGAACCGGTGGTACCTGGATTGGCTGCAGGAGATCTGGCCGACCCTCGACGACCCGGTGCTCTTCATCGCGAGCGACGAGCCCGACGAGGTGCTGGCCGACTTCGCGCCCTACCGCCCGGTGACTATCCGCACCCTCGGCATCGCCTTGCAGGGGGCCGAGTTCTATCCCGATTTCTATCTCCTTTCCAGGTGTGACGTCACCGCCATATCGAACAGCTCCTTCTCCTTCGCCGCCTGCATGCTCAATACCGGCGGGAGCGCCTTCTTCCGTCCCAGCCTTTCGCTCCAGCGGCTCATCCCTTTCGATCCGTGGGACAGCGAGGTCCTCCTACGCGACGCAACTCTCCCGGAGAGCCCCGCGCCGGCCAGCCAGGGTGCAGGACCTTCAGGCAGCAAATTCTCCAGCAGAGGATTCCGGGCTACCGGAAGCACCAGCTAGTGCATCAGCGGCACCGCGCAACTCCTCGCCAAGACCGGAGGTCCCAGAAAACAGCAAAGACGATGCTGACCGTGGAGAAATTTCAGGAAATACGCAGGCCAGGCACCTGGAAGCTGGCGAAGGACCAGCATCCCTAACCCAACCACGGAACTATTATGAAATTCCTGCAGATTCATACCTTCTATCCCGTATACCTCGAAAGCTTCTATGCCAAAAGGCCCGGCCTCGCGCAGCAGAGCTACGACGAGCAGATGCGTGCGCTGGTGATGGACGGCTTCTCTGCGGCCCACCTTTTCGCCCCCTACCTCGGAGCCTACGGCTACGACAGCACCCTGGTGGTGGCCAACTGCCAGCCGACGCAGCTGCGCTGGCTCAACGAGCAGGTCGCCGACCTCGGGACCTCGGAAATCACCGTCTTTGACGCCGCTCGCATGCAGGTGGAAATGATCAAGCCCGACGTCCTCTACCTCTCCGACTCCATCGCCTTCGATAGCCGCTTTGTCAGGTCACTGTCCTGGAAGCCGAAGCTGATCCTGGGGTGGCGGGCGGCGGTGATCAACGACGGCACGGACTGGTCCGAGTTCGACCTCATTCTCTCGGGATTGGGCGCACTGCGCCGCTTCGCGCTGAAGCTCGGGGCAAGGCACGCCGAGTGCTTCTTCCCGGGCTACCCCGCCTGGGCAAACGATGTGATCGGGAAGGTGCCAGTCGAGCACGACGTCGTCTTCTCCGGTCAGTGGAACCCCGGCCAGCACGGCAACAGAAACGAGTACCTTCGCCAGATCGCGAGGGCCTCCAGAACCCACGGCTTTTCCGCCAGCTTTAATCTGCTGGGCAACGACCTCCCCCCCGAAGTGGCGGTCTGCAGCAGGGAGGCGGTCTTTGGCGTCGACATGCACCGAGCCCTGGCCGCAGGAAGGATCGTTTTCGATGCCCGTGCCACCCACGTGGCCAAGGACCCCGTCACCGGCAGCATGATCGATCTTTCCGGCAAGGAAACCGCCAACATGCGCATCATTGAGGCCACCGGTTGCGGACGTTTCCTCCTCACCGAAAGGTTCGAAAATCTAGGCGAATACTTCGAGGTGGGACGGGAAATCGAGACCTTCAGCGGACCGGGTGAACTCATCGAAAAGATTAACCATTACCTGAGGCATCCGGCGGAGCGGGAGGAGATAGCCCGGCGCGGCCAGGAGCGCTGCCTGCGGGAGTACTCGATGGAGATGCGCGCGGGGGAACTGGACCGGCTCATTCGGAAACACCTGGTTCTTAAGGGGCCTGCCGTGAAGGTGTCGGTGGCGGAGGCGCTCGAGGCTGTGGGGCACGAAATGGCGCTGAATCCGGGGCACGCCGAGGCGCGCCAGATGCAGGCCCAGCTCAACCAGGCGCTGATCAAGCCGCCGCGCCCGATGATCCCGACCTCGCAGCGTAGCTACAATACCTCGCTGCCGCGCGAGACCCTGCTGGAGATCCAGAACACCAGCCACAACTACAGTTACCGCGGCGTGCCCATGATCAAGAACCCCTTTGATTTCGCCATCTACCCGATCCTGCTCTGGGACAAGAAGCCGCGCACCATCATTGAGATCGGTTCCAAGGACGGCGGCAGCGCCCTGTGGCTGGGTGACATGCTTGACAACTTCGGCATCGACGGCCACATCTACTCCCTGGACATCGTCGGCGTGAAGAAGGTATCCCACCCCAGGGTGACCTTCCTGCAGGGGGACGGGCGGGACCTGGCCGAGAGCATCTCGCCCGAGTTAATGCACACCCTGCCCCGGCCGCTGCTGGTGATCGAGGACGCCGACCACTCCTATGAGACCAGCTCGCATGTGCTCTCCTTTTTCCATCGCTACCTGGACCAGGGGGAGACCATCGTGATCGAGGACGGCATCATCTCGGACCTCGCCCAGGACCCGAGCTGCTCCAGCGGGCCGCACCTGGCCCTCAAGGAGTTCCTGGGGCGCCACGCCGGCTCCTATGAGATCGAAGGGCGTTACTGCGACTACTTCGGCTACAACCTGACCTGGTGCACCAACGGGTTCCTGCAGCGTACCGCCCCCAATCCGGATCTGGTGGCGGCCCGGGTGCCGGGGAGCCTGGTGTTCCCCACTCGGCGCAACACTCCCTACCCGGAGAACCATCTGCTGGACAAGAAGCTGATCCGCGAGTTCCATGAGGACGACCCGGTCAAGAAGGGGGTGGAAAGCCAGATGTCGGTGAACGAGCGCTTCCAGTTGTACAGCCTGGTGCGCAACCACCTCTCCAGAGGGCGCAAGAAAAAGCCGCTGCGCTTCGTGGAGATCGGCTCCTACAGCGGCGCGTCACTGCTGCTGCAGCACCAGGCGTTGGCGCGGATGGGCGCGGTATTCCAGGGGATCTGCGTGGAGCCGGGGGGCACCCCGCAGTTCCACGAAATCGTAAAGCTTTTGAGCCGCGACGTGGTGCATATGCCGCTGCTGTCGCACGACGCCGCCAAGCGCTTGGGCGCGATACTCGATGATGACGCCCTCCCCGAACTCATCTTCGTGGACGGCGACCATGCTTACGCAGGGGTGCGTCAGGACATCCTGGATTACTACCCCCTGCTCGCGCCGGGAGGGATAATGGTGTTCCATGACTACTTGCCCGAGCTCGATGAGGAGAACCGCGCCGCGATCCACCAGCACCATGACGGCAGCGAGCCGGGGGTCCGCCGGGCCTGCCGGGAGCTCATGGAAGAGAGCTACCGCTGCCAGCAGATCGAGCTGCCGCTGCTCTATCCGAGCGACCCGACCCAGACCCAGCCGCATCTCCCAATCATTCCAGGCGTCTTTTCCACTGTGCGTGCGTATCGCAAGCCAGTAGTGGATTAGTTGAAAGAGCATCCGACGCCGTCACAGTGAACCGCCGTGCCGATGACCACCGGTGCGCCTGGAACCGGCGCTCTTCGACGCGACCGGTGCCGGCGCCCTGCTGATCACCGACTACCACGACAATCTCTCAGGGCTCTTCGAAATCGGAGACATTGTGTGACCTAAGAGAGCCCCGCGGAGTGCCGCGACCTGATCCACTACTACTTAAGCCATCCCGATCACGCCGAAGCGATAGCCAGGGCAGGGCAAGCCTGACCCTGAGGGCCCACACCTACGCCCGTCGCATTGGTGAGGCCATTGCCACCTTCAGGCAGCATCTTTCCCTGGTGGAGGCTGCCTGACTCGGGAGGCGGCAAACCTCCTCATGAATTCCAAATAAAAAGCGGCCTCACTTTTGCAATTAATCGTCTCGACGGAGCATCTGTCTAGTTTTCCAAGGCCGAAGCAGCTTGAAGGGCGGGCCTTTCGGCAGGCGCTGAAGGGCTTTAGCCGGATCTGGGAGAATCAAGGCGACGTTGCGGCGTTTGCAGCTGTTCGTGTCAAAACTTTGAGTCGCCCTTTCCTCGTCCGCCCAACCGGAACTGGCAGAGTCAGTAGAAGGAGCATCCAGTGACGCAGCAAGAGCAGAACCCCTCTTCGGCCAAAGCTTTAAAAGTAGTGCATCTCTGCACCACCAACTTCGGCGGCGCCGGGAAAGCCGCCTACCGACTGCACCAGGGGCTTCGTGGCAGCGGCATCGACTCCACCATGATCGTCCTCAACCGCAAAGGCGACGACCCGAGCGTCAGGATCATTCCCAGCGGCCATACCGGCGGCCTAATAGATTGCCTGCAGGACTTCCCGCCAAACCGTGCCTACGCCCAGAGGATATGGGAGCACTGGAACCGCAACGTGATCGAGTACCCGGAGCGCAATCCCGCCATCGAAGTCTTCACCGACGATTACTCGGAGATCAGGCTCAGCTGTTCGCGCGAGATCCGTGAAGCCGACATCATCAACCTGCACTGGGTGCCGGGGATGGTGAACTGGGTCGACGCGGCGGTGGCGCTGAGGGGGAAGAAGGTCGTGTGGACCATGCACGACATGAATCCCTTCACCGGCGGCTGCCACTATTCCGCCGACTGCACCCGCTACCTGGAGAGCTGCGGCGGCTGTCCGATGCTCGGTTCGCACCGGGAGGAAGACCTTTCCCGGAGCGTCTGGCAGTTCAAGAAATTCGGCTATGACAAGCTCGACCTGCACCCCGTCGCCCCAAGCAGGTGGCTGGCCCGCGTCGCCTCGCAGAGCGCGCTCCTCTCGAAGTTCCCGGTCCGGGTGATCCCGAACGGCTTCCCCACCGAGATCTACCAGCCGTATGCGAAGCGCGAGGAGGTCCGGCGGGGGTATGGAGTCCCGGAAGGGGCCAAGGTACTGATGTTCGGCGCCGAGAGTCTCTTGAACGAGCGGAAGGGCTTCGTGTACCTGATCGAGGCCCTGAAGGGGATGACGACCGAGGGGATGGTGCTGGCGGTTTTCGGCATTCTCCCGGAGGAGGTGAGACTCTCCCTCGGGCTGCCGCTGATCAATCTCGGCTTCGTGGAGGATGAGATCACCCTGTCGGCGCTCTACTCGATGGCCGATCTCTTCGTGATACCGTCGATCGAGGACAACCTGCCCAATACCGTCGTTGAGGCGATGCTATGCGGCGTCCCCGTGGCAGGGTTCGACATCGGCGGCATTCCCGACATGGTCGAGCACAGGGAGACGGGCTATATCGCCGCCGCGAAGGATGTGAGGGCTTTGGCCGAGGGGATCCGGTGGTGCCTTTTTGCACCCGAGGCCGCCGGCATGGGCCAAAGGTCCCACGACAAGGCGGTAAAAGCCTACAGCTTCGAAGCCCAGGCTGCCGCCTACACCGCGCTCTACACGGAACTGGTAGAGGAGAAGGGGAAACCCGCGTCCGCGAAAGCCGTTGCCACCGCCCCCGCTACCTCCGCCCCGGCTGCCGGCCTCGGTAGTCCCCCCAGCGGCGCTGCAGCCGCCGTGGATTCCTCTCCCGCACTCCACAACGTCCACCAAGTCCATGTCCGACCCCAGTTGCAGGTGCTGGTGCCCTCTCCGCCCCCGCGCATTTCCCTCGTCATCCCCAGCTACAACTACGCCCGCTACCTCGGAGCCTGCCTGGACTCGATCCTCAGCCAGAACTACCCCAACCTGGAGCTCCTGGTCCTGGACGGCGGGAGCACCGACGGCACCAGGGCCATCATCGAGCGCCACGCCAAGTACCTGTCCTACTGGCGCAGCCAGCGTGACGACGGGCAGTACAGCGCCATCGAGGAAGGACTCAACCGGAGCAGCGGGGAGCTCATGGGCTGGCTCAACGCCGACGACATGTTCCATCCCGGCGCCTTCGAGACCGTCTCAGGCATCTTCTCCTCCGACCCACAAGTCGAGTGGCTGATGGGGCGTCCCAACAGCTTCGACGAGGAAGGAAGACAGAAGGTCGTACTGAGCTTTCTCCCCATGAACTCCCGCGCCAAGTATCTCGCCGACCAGGAGCTCATCCAGCAGGAAGGGATCTTCTGGCGCCGCGGGCTGTGGGAGCGCAGCGGCGCCTACATCGACAAGACACTCCTCCTGGCTGCCGACCTGGAGCTTTGGGCCCGCTTTTTCCGTAGCGCCCGGCTCTTCTCGGTCGACACCCTGATCGCCGGCTTCCGCGACCACCCGTTGCAGAAGTCGAAGGACAAGGCGGGCTACACCGCCGAGGCCAACGTGGTGCTGGCCCGCGAGCGGCAGATCTTTGCCGCTGAGCGAAGGCCCTTCAACCCGCCCGCGCCGCTGCCGATCCTGGTCGGGCGTGAGCGATGTGCAGCAGCCGGTCGTGAGCGTGCCGCCATGGGAGCTTCATTATGATGACCGGCCGCGCCCCCCTCGTCTCAGCCATAGTCTCCACCTACAACGCCGAACGCTTCATCAAGGGGAAGCTGGAGGACCTGGAAGCGCAGACCATCGCGCAGGAGCTGGAGATCATCGTCATCGACAGCGGCTCGAGGGAGAACGAGCGCGCGATCGTTGAAGAGTTTCAGCGCCGCTACTCCAACATCCGCTATATCCGGACCGATGAGCGTGAAACGGTCTACCAGGCCTGGAACCGCGGCATCAGGGCGGCGCGTGGCGAGTTCGTCACCAACGCCAACACCGACGACCGCCTGCGCCGCGACTGCTACGAGGTGCTGGTCCGCGCGCTCAGGGAGCATCCCCGCTCTGTCCTCGCCTATCCTGACATGCGCATCACCCGGCAGGAGAACGCCACCTTCGAGGGTCACCAGCCGTTTGGCTTCAGGGATTGGCCCGAGTTCGACCGCATTTCCCTGCTGGAGCTCTGCTGCGTCGGGCCTTTCCCCCTCTGGAGGAGGTCCCTGCACGATGAGCTGGGGTACTTCGACGAGCGCTTCAAGAGCGCGGCTGATTACGAGTTCTGGCTGCGTGCCGCACTCAAGCACGACTTCATCCACGTCCCCGACTTTCTGGGCCTCTACTGGCTTAGCGAGGAGACGGTCTCACGGAAAGGGGATCTCCCGACCCTCGAATACCTGGAAGTCCAGAAAGAGTATCGCCCCAAGTACGCGCCTCTGACCCCGCCGCCGGCCGTTCTCTCGCCGGAGGATGAAGCCGGGTATGAGGCTCTGCTGGCGCGCGTTGCCGCAGGGCCGCCGCAAGCGGTCGCAGAACTCCAGCGCTTCACCGACCTCCACCCGCGCTGGCCGCGTGGCCATCACGACCTGGCCGAGCTCTTCTACAAGCACGGGGAAATCGGCTACGCAAAGAAGCACTTCGAAAAGGCCGCCATTGTCGATCCCGCCTCCGCCGCCTACCGGGACAAGCTGCAGGCCTTCATGCGCATGGAACTCTACGGCTCCCTCCAGTACCACACCGCCCAAGCTGCGGAAAAGCCGGAGGTGCTGGAGACACAGCTGACCTTGGGCATGATCTGCATCCTGCTGGAGCGCTTCGACGCCGCACGCGTCCACTACCTGCGGGCCCTGGCGATGGAGCCGAATAACGCGCTGGCCCGGGAGAACCGGGCATACCTGGAGCGTCAGGACGGGGAGCAAAAAGCCGAAAACACCGCGGGCTATTATGGCTTCAACCGCCCCGAGGTGCAGCGGCTGGTGAGCCGCAAGGCGAAGACGGTGCTGGATATAGGTTGCGCGTCAGGGAAGGTCGGCGCCGGCATCAAGCACCGCCAGGGGGCAACGGTCTGGGGGATCGAGGTCTCCGACGAGGCTGCGGCCCGGGCCGGAAAGGTTCTGGACCGGGTGATAACGGCCCCGGTCGAGGAGGCGCTGGCCGAGGTGCCGCAGCGCCATTTCGACGCCGTCATTCTGGCCGATGTCCTGGAGCACCTGGTGGATCCGGAAAGGGTATTGATCGCGCTGGCGGAGAAGCTTTCCGCCGACGGAGAAGTGGTGGTGAGCCTTCCGAACGTGAGGCACTGGAGCGTGCTGGAAGGGTTGCTGGAGGGGAGCTGGGAGTACGAGGAGGCGGGGATCCTTGACCGCACCCATCTGAGGTTCTTCACCAGGGTCAGTGCCGTCAGGATGTTCGAGAGAGCAGGGTACGCGGTCAAGAGCGTCACTCCGGTCATGATCGAGGGAGATGGCGGGATACCGGAAGAGATGCTGAAAGCCCTGCGGCAGGGGGGCGTGAAGAGCCCGACGCTGCAGGAGGAGGCTGCTGCTTACCAGTATCTGTTCCGCCTGGTACCGAAGGCCGCCCAGCGTACCTCCATCGTGATCCTCACCTTCAACGAGCTCGATTGCACGAAGGAGTGTCTGGAGAGCATCGAGCGCAACACGCCGGAGCCGCACGAGGTAATCCTGGTGGACAACGGCTCGACCGACGGCACCCACGAGTGGCTGAAGGAGTTCACCGCCGGGAAGAGCGGGTACCGGGTCATCGCGAACGGCGAGAACCTCGGCTTCGCCGCCGGTTGCAACATAGGCATGAAGGCCTCCAGGGGCGGGCATATCCTGTTGCTGAACAACGACGTGGTGGTGACTCGCGGCTGGCTCGGTGGCCTCCTCGACTGCCTGCAGCGCGGCCCCCGCGCCGCCATCGTCGGACCGATGACCAATGAAATCGCCGGTCCCCAGCGGCTCCTGACGACCAGCTACCGCACTCTTGACCAGCTCGAACAGTTCGCCAGCTCCTTCAGGGTGGCAAATTCCGGCCGTCGTCTTCCCGTCGATCGCCTCGTCGGGTTCTGCATGCTCTTCACCCGAGGCCTCGTCGAATCCGTCGGGGAGCTGGATACCCGGTTCGGGTCAGGCAACTTCGAGGATGACGATTTCTGCCTGAGGGCGGCGCTGGCCGGCTACGGCTGCGTCATCGCGGGAGACGTTTTCGTCCACCACTACGGAAGCCGCTCTTTCAAGGGAAATGGCATCGATTACGCGGCCGCCATGACAAGGAACCGTACGAAGTTCGACGAGAAGTGGCACCTGGGGCGGCTGGATGACGAACTCGCCAGTAAAGTGATTACCCGCAATGCCCTGGTGAAGGGGCGGAAGCTGGCCCGGCAGGGGCGGCTGAACGAGGCGGTGGACGCATTCCTGCATGAAGGGATACGCTTTTCTCCCCTGGATCCTGAGCCATTCGTCCGGCTTGCGGAAGTGCTGGCAGAGGCTGGGAGCTACCAGGATGCCATCGAGGTCCTGGCGCAGATGCCGCAGGGCGAGGAGGTGGCCAAGCTCCAGCTGATGGCGCTCTGCCGGCGGGGCCTTGGACAGTCGGCCGAGGCGCGGGAACTTGCCGAGCAGGGCTTGGCCCTGGCCCCGGAATCTCCCCGCTTCCTCTGCCTGAAGGGAGTCCTCGCGGCTGACAGCGGAGACGTCACTGCCGCGGAAGGACTCTTTCGCCGCGCCATCGCATGCGACCCCGGTTTGGGAATGCCGTTCACCGAGCTAAGCAGCATCCTCTGGCAAAGAGGGGCCCGTGACGCGGCTCTCGACTCGGCGGAGATGGGATTCTTCCTCTCCCCGCTGAGCATGAGCGCGTTGGATCGGTTCCACCAGCACGCCATCGCCTGCGAGGCGCTGACGCGCGAGGAACAAAGGGTACGCGAGGCTCGCGCCATCTACCCGGAGCACAAGGGGCTCGCCTTCGGGCTGATCGAGGTCCTGATCCGCCAGGGGCGTTACCGCGAGGCGATCGCCGAGATCGAGCGGGCGGCAGTGGATTTCGGTCTCGATGAGGCCACCATCGACGCGGCTCTCGAGATCAGGCGCTTTGCCGGGATGCCGGCCCCAGTGGTGCGCGGAACGGGCAGTGTCTCGGTCTGCATGATCGTGAAGGACGAGGTCGAACACCTGCCGGCGGTGCTTGCCTCGGTCAAGGGGTTCGCCGACGAGGTCATCGTGGTCGATACCGGCTCCAGCGACAGGAGCGGCGACGTTGCCCGCATCTTCGGCGCCCGGCTCTTCTCCTTCCCCTGGAACGGCAGCTTCTCCGATGCCCGAAACTTCTCCCTGTCCAATGCGCAGGGCGACTGGATCATGGTGCTCGACGCGGACGAGGCGCTGGCGGCGACGGACCTGGGCCCGCTCAAGGAGCTGGTGAAGCGCACCACGTCGCCGACCGCATACTCCTTCACCACCCGCAATTACACCGAGGAGATTACCCGGAAAAACTGGACGGCGAACACCGGCGAGTACCGCTGCGAAGAACGGGGGCGTGGCTGGACGCCCAGCGATAAGGTCCGGCTCTTCCCCAATGACAGCCGGATCCGCTTCCAGGGCGCGGTGCACGAGTTGCTGGAGCTTTCCCTCATGCAGTGCGACATCCCGATCCACGGCTGCGACGTCCCGGTGCACCACTACGGCAGGCTCGATGCGGCAAAGAACGCCGAGAAACAGGAGCACTATTACCAGTTGGGACTCAGGAAGCTGGCCGAGACGGGAGGGAGCATCGAATCCCTGACGGAACTGGCGATGCAAGCAACGGAACTGCAGAGATTCCAGGAGGCCGAAGCACTCTGGCACCGGGTGCTTGAGCTGCGGCCCGAGAGTGTCGATGCCTACTTCAGCCTCGGCTACCTGCATCTGGTTGCAGGTGACTATTCGAAGGGGCGGGCTCATGCGTTGAGGGCCACCGAGCTTGCACCGGGGATGAAGGAAGCCGCCTTCAACCTGGCCAAGTGTGAGCTCTTCCTGGGCGATATTTCGGCAGCCTTCTCGGTCGCCCAAAAGATGCTCGATGACTTCCCCGAGTACCCGCCGGCGCTCTCGCTTCTCAGCGTCACCTTGCTGTTGATGGGAAGGAAGGCTGAAGCCGAGGCCATCGTCGGCAAGCTGCGGCGGCTGCACTTTGACTGCGGCGACTTCCTGAAGGAATACGCCGATGGCTTGATGAAGGGGGGGCATGCGGAGCTCTCGGCCACGCTGCTGGAGTTCGCCGGGACGATCAGGGGAGATGATGCCGCTCACGACAACTCCGACAGTGAGGTGGCGGAGAGGTATTCTCATGCCAGTTGAGACCGCCGACGAGCTGTTCGGGCGGGGAAACGACCTGTACCGCGACGGAAACCTCCAGGCTGCGGCTGAGTTTTACCGGCGCGCGCTCGAGCTGGACCCGGCGTTCGCTTCGGCGAGTTTCAACCTCGGGTGCACGCTGGACAGGCTGTCCGGTCCGGCTGAAGCTGTCCTCCACTTCGCGAAGGCAGCATCCCTCAAGCCGGCATGGTGCGAGGCGCACGGCAACCTGGCGTTGGCACTGGCCAGGACAGGCCGCATGGTTGAGGCGGCAGCCGAACTCGAGGCTGCGGCGGCTCTCAAAGGTGACGATCCCGGTATCAGGAACAACCTCGGTCTGGCCCTCAGCGCCTTGGGGAGAGGAGAGGATGCCTATGCCTCCTTCCGCGAGGCTATCCGCCTCAACCCCGGCTACGCCGAAGCCCACAACAACCTTGCCATCCTGCTGGAGCGACATGGCAGGACGTCCGAAGCCATTGCCTCCTGTCAAGAAGCGCTGAAGCTTCGCCCCGACTACCCGGAGGCGCACAACAACCTGGCCAACGCACTTAAATCACAGGGGCGGCACGCGGAGTCCCTGGCGCAGCTGCGGGAGGCGCTACGCCTGAGGCCCGACTATACCGAGGCCCATAGCTCGCTCCTCTTCACGCTCTGCTATCCGGCCGGTATCGCGGAAGACGCCGTGGCCGCCGCGCATCTCGCCTTCGGGGCAGCCCACCGCTTTGCCACACCCCATCACGACAACAGGCCTTCTCCAGACCGGATCGTCAATATCGGCTACGTCTCCGCGGACTTCAGGGCTCATGCCGTGGCCCGCTTCATCGAGCCGGTGCTGCGCCATCACGACCGCGGTCAGTTCAGGATCTTCTGCTACTCCAACGTCGCCGTTCCCGATGCACGAAGCGAGGCGCTGCGCAAGCTGGCGGACAGCTTCGTCAATATCGCCGGAATTCCCGATGAGGCCGCCTGCGAGATGATCCGCAAGGACGGCATCGACATCCTCGTCGATCTCTCGGGCCACACCGCCGACAACCGGCTGCTTCTTTTCGCCAGGAAACCCGCTCCTGTCCAGATGACCTGGCTTGGCTATCCCAACACCACCGGCTTGGACGCCATCGATTACCGCATCACCGACGGGGTCACCGACCCCCCCGGTACACCGCAACGGCACTACGCCGAAAAGCTTGTCAGGCTGGAGGGTACCTTCTCCTGCTTCGCACCACCGGAAGAGGCCCCGGATGTGGCCGATCTCCCGCTGCTATCACGCGGGAGCGTGACCTTCGGTTCCTTCAACAACCCGGCGAAGATAGCCCCGGAGACGGTAGCCCTGTGGGCAGCGGTGCTGAAGGGTGTGCCGGGATCGCGGATGCTGGTGAAAGGATATTCCCTGGCCGATCGCGGGACCCGGGAAAGGCTGGCGCTGCTCTTCGCCGAGCAGGGCATACCCCCGGAGCGCCTCGAGCAGCTGGGGAACACGCCGTCCTATGGTGAGCATCTGGACCTTTATGGCCGGGTCGACATCGCCCTGGACACCTTCCCGTATCACGGCACGACCACGACCTGCGAAGCCCTCTGGATGGGCGTCCCGGTCGTAACCCTCTGCGGCAACACGCATCGTTCCAGGGTCGGGACCTCGATTCTGAAGAGCGTCGGGCTGGAATCGTTGGTCGCGCATGACCCGCGGCAATATGTGGACGTTGCCGCTGCCCTGGCTGCGGACACCGAGCGGCTGGGAAGGCTCAGGAGGTCCTTGCGGACCACCATGGCTGCCTCCCCGCTGACGGACGGCGCGCGCTTCACGGCCGGTCTGGAATCGGCGTACCGGGAGGTCTGGCTCCGGTGGTGTGTTGGGCATTCGGACATCCCCGGCCCCGGAGGGGGAGGGAGGGTGGCTTCCTCAGCCGGTAGCGACTTCCTGCAGCGAGGCGACCTCGACCGGGCCTTGAAATCCTTTCTGGCTGTGCTGCGCCACGATGGAGCCGGGCCGGCTGCCATGGGTGGCATCGAAGAGACGCTGAACCGGCAGATGGCCGCAGAGCTGCGTGAGGCCGTCAGTCGCGACGCCCGGAGACTCAACCTTCCGGGACTCCCCGCGATGACCGAGCCCATCGAGGACGGTACCCTGGAGGAGGCCGCCGAGGTGCTCCTTGCCGCCGGCTTCGTCACTCCCGCCGATCTCATCTGCCACTACGTCCTCGACCGCCACAACGCCTTCGGCCGCCATGTCTTGGATCGCCGGATCAGCCCCCTTTTGGGAAACATCGCCCTTGCCATCGGGGAGTCATCCACCGCCGCGGAGCATTTTCGTGAAGCGATTTCCCTCGGAGACTCTTCAAATGCGACACGCATCCACCTGCTCAAGGCAGAGGAAGCGGCGCGCCTGAAGCCGGTTCCGGGCCGGAGCCAGCGCTTCCTGCTGATAAAAGCCTGGGGGTACGGTTTCTGGTCCGACGTCAACCATGTGCTGGGGCAACTCCTGCTGGCCGAAATGACCGGGCGGATTCCCGTCGTCCACTGGGGAGGTAACAGCCTTTTCAGCGACGATCCCGCCGGGAACGCCTTCGAGAGCTTCTTCGAGCCCGTCAGCCGCTTCACGATTGAGGAGTTGGCACGACGGAGCCGCAGCTACTACCCTTCCAAGTGGAATTCCGGCAACCTCGCCGTCCCCATACTCAACCAGTTCGATGGCCCCGGGTCCCGGCTTTCCGCCCTTCACGTGCTGCAGAGGAGAGAGGACGTGGTGGTCAGTGACTTCCACTACGCCGTCAACGATCTCGCCCCCTGGATCGCGCCCGGCCACAGGCTCCATGGCAAGAGCACCGACGAAATATATCTCGATCTGTGCCAGCGTTACCTGAAGGTGAAGCGTGGGATCACAGCGAAGGCGGAGACGTTTTACACGGAGAAGATGGCGGGAAGGGAATGCCTGGCGCTTCATGTTCGCGGAGGAGACAAGGGGGGCGAGGACCAAAACCTGGCTCTGCTGAACACCCTTTATCACCCCGAGATCGAGCGCTACCTCCAGCACTCCCCTCAGGCCGGGCTGTTCCTCCTGACCGATGACGGTGAGATCCTCTCGCAGTACCGCGCCCGCTATGGCGAGAGGGTCGTCACCACCAGCGCGACCCGCACCGGGAACGCCCAAGGCGTTCACTACCAGAGGCACTCAAGCCGATCCCGACTCGGAGAGGAGGTCGTCGTGGACGTGCTGCTGGCCCTGCGATGCCAGGGGTTTATCGGCAATGGACTCTCCAACGTATCGTGCGCGGTGGCGCAGATGAAAGCCTGGGCGCCTGGTACCCTGCGGCTTCTCGGCGCGCGGCTGGACCGGCTTCGCCAAATCACCCTCTACAGGAGTTGACGTGACTGACGCCGCCATTCAATCCCTGTTGAAGTACGCCGATCTCCTGCTCAGGAAGGGGATGCACGAGGAGGCCCGGGCCCGGTTGCAGGATGTGCTGCGGCAGGATCCCGCTTGTGCGAGGGCTCACTACACGCTGGCGGCCATTCACGCCTCCGAAGGAAGGCCCGAAGAGGCTGCCGGGCATTTCCAGGAGACCCTGCGGTTGGTTCCTGATGATGTGAAGGCCCTGAACGGATTGGGGATCGCCCTGCAGCAGATGGGCAGGGTGATGGATGCCGGGCTGTGCTACCGGCAGGCCGTGAGGATCGACCCCCGCTACCAGGATGCCAGGATCAACCTTGCAACTTTGCTGAAGGAGCACGGCATGCTGTCGGACGCGGAACGGTGTCTGATCGAGGCCGTGCGGCTTGATCCCGGCAGCGTTCGGCTGGCCTACAACCTCGCCAATATCGTTCATTCCCAGGGGAGAAGCCTCGAGGCGGTCGCCGCGTATCGGGAGACCCTGCGGCTCGACCCTGAGCATCTAGATGCCCAGCAAAACCTCCTCTTCGCCCTGCACTACTCCTCCCGGTTTTCCGACGAGGAGATTTTCCAGGAGCATCTGGCGGCGGGACGGAAGAGGATGTTCCAGCCCGAGGGGGTATCGGCCCGTGGGAGCGCCCTTCCTGGCGCGAACGATATGGAAGATGGGGGGGCGCGCCAGGAATGGCGCGCCTACGCGGACGCCGGCCCCATCCGTAGGAGCGCCCTCCCGGGCGCGAACCATGCGGCGGGTAGCGGTTCGCCGCCGGAATGGCGCTCCCACGCCGCTCCTGGCCGCCGCATCAGAATCGGCTATGTCTCCCCCGATTTCCGCGACCACTCCGTTGCCCGCTTCATCGAGCCGATCCTGGCGAATCACGACAAGACCCGCTTCGAGATCTTCTGCTATGCGAACGTGGGAAGAGCGGACCGAACGACCGAGCGTCTGATGGGGCTGGCCGAGCACTGGCGGGATATCCGGGCGATAACCGACGAGAAGGCGGCCTTCATCATCGCCAACGACGGGATAGAGATCCTGATCGACCTGGCCGGGCACACTGCCGGAAACCGTCTCCCCCTCTTCGCCCGGCGCCCTGCGCCGCTGCAGGTCACCTGGATCGGCTATCCCGACACCACGGGGCTGCCGCAGATGGACTACCGGATCACCGATCTCCTCGCCGATCCCCCGGGCCGTGAGGCGTTCCACACCGAGCGCCTGATCCGGCTGCCGAGGACATTTTCCTGCTACCAGCCTGCTCCGGGGTCCCCTGAAGTGGCGCCCTTGCCCGCAGACCTAACCGGTCGCATCACCTTCGGCTCGTTCAACAACCTCGCGAAAGTGACGCCGGAGGTGATAGCGCTCTGGGCCCGCGTGCTGCAGGCGGTTCCCGCATCCAGGCTCTTGCTGAAATGCCGGCCGCTCACGGACCAGGAGGTCGCCGACCGGATCAGGGAACGTTTCGCCCGGGGAGGGGTCGATCCGGGGCGGGTCGAGCTGCATGGTGGCAACCCCTCGATCTCGGATCATCTGGCGCACTATGCAAACGTCGATATCTCCCTCGATACCTTCCCGTACAACGGCACCACCACGACCTGCGAGGCCCTGTGGATGGGCGTCCCCGTGGTGACGCTGGCGGGGACCAGGCACGCATCCCGTACCGGGGCAACGATCCTCACCAACTGCGGTCTCCGGGATTTTATCTCGGCCGATGAAGACGGTTATGTCGCCCTCGCCCGTGAGCTGGCGGGAGACCGTTCGGTATTGCGTGCATTACGGGGTGGGTTGAGAAAAAGGATGCAGGCATCGCCGCTGATGGACGGGGTGGGCGTGACGCGGGAGCTGGAAGGAGCTCTGATGGGGATAATCGGGGAACAGCCCTAAAGCACCGGGCCGCGACAAAAATGACTGGAGCACCAAAGGGGATCAGAGGGATCCGACAAAGCAGAGCTCGTCTCCTTTGCCATCCCTTGATCCCCTTTCGTTCTTGTCAGTAGTTGATGATTACGCTTCCGCTTCGGGATTCGTTCTGAGGCCGGCGGCAATGTTGAAGTTGATATCGATCACGATGGAGAGCTTCTCCGGCTCGGGATACGCCATCACCTCGAACAACCTCTTGTCCAGGAAGAGGCTCAGGTTGAGGATGTCCTCACGCAGCTTCCTAGGCATGGGGTTGGCAGGCTCGGAGAGTTCTGCTTGGAAAAAGCTCCAGACCTTCTGGTTGAACTTGATGGCGTCCAGCAGCTTCGCCTCACGGTCCGGGGCATCCCAGTTGTCCTGGCAGGCCTTCAGCATCAGCCCCGCCTTGGTCAGCACGGAGGCCTCGAGCTCCCGCCCCGACATGCTCTCTTTCTGGATACCGACGTACTCTCTGATCGCGTTGTTAGTGTGCATTTTTCAGTAGCTCCTCTTCGTAATCAATGAGATTCCTGGCAATTTTGAGAGCCTGGTAGTAGTTCCGGGCCTCGATGCGCTCGTTTATCTGCTCGACCAGGGGGATAGTGCTCGGCGCGGCCTGGGTGATGTCGCGCGCCAGCTCGGCGTAGGCGGACCGGTACTGTGGGACATTGGGCTCGTCTATGTACATGAGCTGGATGGTGAAATAGACCCTCTTGCAAGGGGTATCGGCATCCTTCTCGCCCAGGATGTCCTTCTCGCGGAGAATCGGGATGGTGTTCTCGATGAAGAGAACGGTTCCCTTGCCGCCGTTGCGGACGACAGCGCCGCCGAGGATCAGCCGCTCGTTGCTTTTCAAGCTAATTTTTAGGGCCATTTCGGTTAGCTCAATCCTTTCAGGAATTGGGAGTGGTCATCGGCGGTCACCCCCTGCCCAGTGGATATTGCAAATTGCCGGCCAACTTCGGCACTAACCTGCGAAGCTGCTGATTCGGTGAGAATGGTCTTCACTTCCGCGGATTTTCCCGCTTTCGGCGCCGGAGAGAGTGCTGTAAAGCCGCCATTGTGCAGTAGAGAGGCCGTTTCCGCTGCCAGTCCCTTGCGAAAGTCGCTAAGCGACGCTGCGGTGGCGTCAAGTTTAGAGACGTGGTCAGCAATTTGACTGTCATCGGCGGTCATGGGGAGAGTCGGTGGAAGCGCCTCGGCCGCCTTACGGGCCTTGATCACTTCAGGGGGGGGAGGTACGGTGAGTTCGTCGATCTCTTTTCTGATGGAGGAGTAGCCCCTCAAGAGCCTCATCCGCTCCTTATCCTCTTTCGAGAAGGGGGGGAAGTTCTTGACGATGGTTTCCAGCGGCTCTTTCAGCGCGTCAATCTTTTGGCCCAGCAGTTCTGCCGCGCGGTCGCTGTTGCGGATGGAGCCGGCGATGCCGTTCTGATGTTCGGTCTTGAGCAGGAATTCTTTGTAGGTTTTCCCCAGGCTTCCCGAGACCAGCACCTGGTCAGGCGCAACGGTGCCGTCGGTGCCATCGGGGGCCTGCTGGTCACGGCCTACGGGGTAGGGGGGATTCGGGACCTGCCCGGACTGGTGAATCGCACCACTGTCAATATTTAACCGGTATATCGACATGGCTACCTCCTTTCAGAGGTATGTGGGGCGGGGGACTATCCCCGCCCCACGGCTTGGGTTAGAAGAGTCTCAGTACGGACTGCGCTGCCTGCGAGGACATCGAAAGCGAGGTGGTGCCCAGGGACTGACGGGTCTGGAGCATCAGCATGTTGGCGCCTTCCTGGTTCATATCCGCCAGGGTCAGGTTGTCCGCACCGGTCTGCAGCGTGCTGATCATGCTGTCGGTGAAGTTCTGACGGGTGGTGATGATGTTCAGGTTGGCGGCCAGGGTCTGGGTGTTGGTCCTCAGGGTGGTTATGGCAGTGTCCATTTTAGCAGTGTCTGTCGTGATGTCAGAAACCGTCTGCCAATTGCCGCTGGCGGCCGAGAGGCTGAGGCCGGTGGCGCTACCGAGGAAGCCGACGACCTGCAGCTTGGAGGACGCGTCTTCGTTAAAGTTGACGGAGAGGGTGTTGGTCGAGCTCAGCAGGTTGAGGCCACGATAACCGGAGTCGGAGGAGATGTTGTCGATCTGGCTGCGGATGGTGTCGTACTGGCCTGCCAGTTTCGACTGAACGTTGGTGTCGCTGGTGGAGAGAGCGGACTGTGCGATACCTTTGGCGGCGTTGATCAGGCCGGTGATGGCCGTGATGCCGGCATTGGTAGCGGAAACAGTTTGGACCGCTTCGGCCATGCCGTCTTTGCGATCGGAAAGGTCGCTGGCGCGCTGATTGGCGTTCTGGGCGGCGAAGAAGTTGGTGGGGTTGTCGAGTGCGCTGTTGACCTGCTTTCCGGAAGAGAGCCTCTGCTGCGTTCTGTTCAGAAGCTGGCTGGTGTTCTGCAGGTTAAGAAGGTTGGTCCTCATTCCGGCGGTGAGAGAGATGTCGCTGGCCATGGTGTTTCTCCTTTCTGGGGTTTGATCCGGCATTTCTTGCCGGATGGATCAAAAAAAGACGCCTATTTGCCGGAAGCACCTTCCCTTCTGGATGGTTCCTTCCAACATATAGGCGTCATATCGACGGCTGGCCGTCAAACTTTAATGATCTGTCAGGTTTCTGTATTATAATTAGTTAACCAGATTCTCCTTCTCATGATTGTCATGCCGTCGGGCCGACGAACTCTTCCTCGACGCCAACTCCACCAGCGCCTCTTTGATCCGAAGCATCACACCGCTCCACTCTCCGCGGCTATCTTGCCTGAAGAGGCGCATCGACGGGTACCAGGGGGAATCCGGTCTCGCTGCCATCCAGCGCCAGTCGCAGGCATAGGGGAGGATGGTCCAGACAGGCGCCCCCATTCCTCCAGCGAGGTGGGCGCTGGCGGTATCGACCGAGATGAGAAGGTCGAGGTTGGCGATGATGGCGGCACTGTCGCCGAAATCCCGGATGGCTGGCGCCAAGTCCATGACGTTCAGCACCCCCTGGTCCGGCGTCTCACCGAGTTGAAGACTGTAGAAGCGGATGCCGGTCAATCCGGAGAGCGCGGCGAATTCGGCAAAGGGGCAGGCCCTGTTTTTCGGCAACGGCCCTCCCTTCCACACCAGCCCCACCTTCAGCTCCCTGGTGTCACCTATGGCAGCGCGCCAATGGGCGACTCGGGCTGGATCCGGGATCAGGTAGGGGACCGTCGCGGGAAGCCGTTCCAGCGTGGTGCCGAAGATGCGCGGCAGGCTAAGTAGCGGGGCGTAACAGTCGACGGGAGGGACAGCCTCGCCCCTGGCCGAGACGGCACGTACCCCCTGGACCCGCTCCAGGAGCGGCTTGAGCGACGGGTACTGGCACTGCAGAACTACCTTCAATCCCAGCGCCGCCACGAGCGGGGCATACCGGACGAACTGGAGGGTGTCGCCCAGCCCCTGCTCGCATTCCAGCAGGATCGTTTGACCGGGAGTCCAATGGGGACTCTGAACCGGGGATTGGGGATCGACCCGGGGAGGGGAGAGAGGCGAGTGGGGAGTTGGACTCTCCCCGCTCTTGAAGCGCCATTCGTACTCCTGCCAGCCGCGTTCGAAATCACCCACGCTCAAGAGGCTCAATGCCAGGTTCCAGTGCAGCTCGGGGTACTGCGGGTCGATCTGGAGGGCCTCCCGGTACACGGCAATAGCCTGCCGGGGTTGCATCAATTCCTGGTGGGCATTGCCCAGATTCACCCGCGGCTCGATGGCTCGCGGCTGCAGGGCAATCGCCCGGCGGTAGACCGGCAGCGCCTCTTCCGCCCGCTCGAGGTGCTGATAGCAGGAGCCGAGATTGACGTAGGCGGGGATGTACTCCTCACGCAAAGTGATGGCCCGTTGGAAGCAGGGGATGGCGGCCTCGCGGTCGCCCCGCGAGACCAGCACGGTACCGAGGTTATTGTGGGCATCGGCCAACTGTGGCTTCAACGCCAGGGCCCGCCGGTAACTCGCTGCCGCCTCCTCAAGGCGCCCCTGGTCCTGCAGGGCGAGTCCGAGGTTGTTGTGTATCTCGGCACAGTCGGGCCGCAGGGCGAGAAGCTGCTGGTAGCCGGCAATCGCCTCCTCATGCCGTCCTTGGCAACGCAGCTCATTGGCAGCGCGGAAAAGCCGGTTGGTGTCCACCTGCTCCGGCGAGAGATCGCGGAGTATGGCGGCTATCACCGACTCCCAATCTCCGGGCTCGGGCTGCCGGTAGAGGCGCATCGACGGATACCACGGGGAATCGGATCTCTGGTTTAGCCAGCGCCAGTCGCAGGAGAACGGGAGCATGAGGAGGACCGGTTTCCCCATCGCCCCTGCGAGGTGGGCAACCGCGGTGTCGACGGAGATGACGACGTCCAGGTTGGCGATGATGGCGGCTGTATCGGAGAAATCGCGAATCCCGGCTGAAAGGTCGCACACCGCCTTCCCCCACGGCTCGCCTGTCACCTCCCGTGCCGCGTTTCCCATCTGGAGGCTGTAGAGCTGGATGCCCGGCACCTCGGTGAGGGGCTCCAGGAGTCGAAGCGGGAGAGATCTATACCTGTCGTTCTTGTACCCCGCGCTCCCGGCCCACACCAGCCCGGCCATAAGGGAGGCTCTGCCCTCCATCTTCCCGCGCCAGCCGGCTGCGACCGTTGGATCCGCCTTGATATAGGGGATTTCCGCGGGGATGGTCGGAAGCGTGGTCTTCAGGAGCAGCGGCAGGCTCATGAAATAGGCGTAGGTATCGAAGTCGGGCGGGGCTTCTCCTGCCGCGAAGCATTCGATCGTCGGAAGCTGTGAAGCGAGGAGCGGCAGGAGTTCGCGGCGGCACTCCAGCACGATGCGGCCGCCCATACGGGCAAGGAGCGGGATATAGCGGAAGAACTGCAGGGCATCCCCGAATCCCTGCTCTGTGCGCAGCAACAGGGTCCTACCGTCAAGCGGCGAGCCATCCCACATCGGCTTTCCGGCAAAGGTCGTGGAGAAGGCAGCCGCCGGATTTTTCAGCCTCCACTCGTACTCCCGCCACCCATTCTCAAAATCGCCGATGGCAAGAAGGGCAAGGGCCAGGTTCCAATGGGCATCGACACTCCCCGGGTCAATGGCAAGGGCTCGCCGCAGAGCCTCGAACGCCTCATCGAACCGGTTGAAGGCGAGGAGGGAGCCGCCGAGGTTGATCCACCCGGAAAGATGGCGTGGCTGCAAGGCCAGCAGATTGCGGTAACTCTCGACCGCCTCCTGCCACATCCCTTCCGCGCGCAGCACGTTGCCGAGGTTGTAGTGGGCATCCGGGTAGGCGGGATCGGCGGCCAGGGCGGCACGGTAAGCAGAAATGGCGTCGTGGTTTCTGCCGAGATTCCTGAGCGAATTGCCGAGGTTGCAGTTGGCCTCGCAGTAGCGCGGCCTCAGCGCCAGGGCGTTACGGTAGTGGAAGACCGCCTCGTCGTACCGCTTCAGATCTTCCAGTATCACGCCGAGGTTGTTGTGAAGTTCGGGGATCGAAGGGGCGGCCGCTGCCGCCTTCGAGAAGAAGGCCAGAGCCTGTTCCAGCTCACCCTTCCGGCGCGCCAGCGAGCCCGCCACCGTCAGCAGCTCGACGCTGTCCGGTGCTGCCTTCAGAAGCTGGGCGCAGAGCTTTCCCGCCCGCTCCATCCGGTTGTCCCTCAGCGCATCCGTTAATTCGACCAATCCGTCCAATGTATCTCCGATCCTCATTGACCTGTCAGAAGTTTCCGACAAATCCTGTTCTTCTGCCCCGGATTCCCCCACCCCCTGACCCCCTTCCCTCCAGGGGATGGGGGCTTTCGCACGAGAGGGATTTACGTGCTGAGTGCCTCCAGCGCCTGGGCCACCCGCTCCAGCACCTCGGCCCATTCGCCTCGCCTTTTTTGCCTGAAGAGGCGGGCGCCCGGGTACCAGGGGGAATCCTCCCGGCCCAGGAGCCAGCGCCAGTCGCAGGCGGTCGGCAACAGTACCCATACCGGTTTTCCCAACGCGCCGGTCAGGTGGGCGACGGCAGTGTCGGCGGAGATCACCAGGTCGAGGTTCTCAATAATGGCTGCCGTGTCCGCAAAAGTCCTGATCCCGTCACCGAGGTGAATGATCTCCATCCCCGCCGGAGGCGTTGCGGCCTGCTCCGACCCCTCTCCGACCTGCAGGGAATAAAGGCGGATACCCCGCACCCGCGCCAGGGGGGCGAAAAGCCCGAGGTCGAGAGAGCGCTTGCCGTCGTCCTTGTAGCTCTTCCTGCCGGCCCACACGATCCCGACCCTGAAGCTCTTCCCCTGCAGCCGGGCGCGCCACTGGTCGGCCAGTAGGGGATCGGCGGAGACGTATGGCGTCTCGGCCGGTATGGTCGCAAGAGACGTGCCGCAGAGGTGCGGCAGGCTCATGAGGGGAGCGTGGACATCGAACTGGGGCAGCGCCTCCCCGCGCACCAGCACCCGCGTCACACCAGGTACGGTCGCGACCACCGGTGCTATCGCCTCGCTCTGGCACTCGACCAGCACCACGCCGCCCATTCGGGCCACTGCCGTGGCGTAGCGGACGAATTGCACGGTGTCGCCGAAGCCCTGCTCGCTGTGGAGCAGGATCACCCGCCCCTCTAGCGGCCGGCCGTCCCAAAGGGGCTGCGGGAAGCTCTTCCGCGGTATCGGATCCACCTTCCGGAACCGCCATTCGTACCCCTTCCATCCCTCCTCGTATTGCCCCAGCAGCAGCTGCACCAGAGAGAGATTCCAGCGGGCATCGGCATACTCGGGATCGATCGTCAGCACCCTCTGGTAGCAGGCCACCGCCCGGTCGAGCAGCCCCAGCCCCTTGCTGACGGAGCCGAGGTTGTTGAGGGCGTGCAGATAGTCGGGGTCGAGCGAGAGCGCCTTCAGGTAGCATTCTGCGGCCTCCTCCAGCTTGTACTGCACCTGCAGCGCAATCCCCAGCGCGTTCCAGGAGGGAATATAACGGGGATCTCGATTGATGACCTCCTTGAAGCAAACCATAGCCGCGTCCAGGTCCCCCAGCAGGTGGTACAGTTCGCCCAGGTTATGTCTTGCCTCCAGATAGCCGGGGCTGATGCTGATGGCCCGCTCCAGTGCGGCCCTGGCCTCGTCATGACGCCCGGCATCCTGAAGGGAGAGCGCCAGGTTGTGCCATCCCTGCGGCAGCTTCGGGTCCAGAGCCAGAGCCCGTGAAAAGGCCTCGATGGCTTCGGCGGGACGCCCCAGGACCTTGAGGCTGTTCCCCATGTTGTAATGAGGGACCATGAAGTCCGGGCTGAGGGAGATCACCTGCCGGTAGGCTTGAACCGCCTCCTCATGCCTCCCGGCACCGGCCAGGGCACAACCGAGGTTGTTGAGGAGGTCGCAATCCGAGGCGTCGCCCTGAAGCGCCCGGTGGAACTCCTCGATCGCCTCCGGGAACCGCCCCTGTCCGCTGAGGGCCAGCCCGCGTGTCTTGTGCAGCTCGGCCGATCCCTCTCCGGTCCGGGATGAAACCGCCATCAGCGCCTCCCGCACCTGCAGGATGACCCCATCCCAGTCGCCGGCCGCCGCTTGCCTGAAGAGGCGCATGGTCGGATACCAGGGGGAGTCGTCCCGGCCGACGAGCCAGCGCCAGTCGGGGATGAACGGGATCAGCACCCAGACGGAAAGCCCCACCCCTCCGCAGAGATGGGCAACGGAGGTGTCGACGGTGATGACGAGATCAAGCTCCGCCGCGAACGCCGCGGTATCGGAGAAGTCATCGATGGCCTGGGAGAGGTCCCTGAATCCCAGCCGCGACATCAGTTCCGCCTCTCCCTCCCGCTCCCTGAGCTGCAGGGAGTAGAAGGTAACCCCGGGGACCTGTGCCAGCGGGGTCAGCCTTTCCAGCGGGATCGACCTGTTGGCGTCGTTGGTGTGGCCGGGGTTGCCACCCCAGACGATCCCGACCCTGAACGAGCCGTCGCGGGGGATCAGCTTGGCGGCCTTGCCCGTCGACGCCGCATCGGTGACGAGATAGGGGACCTCGGCCGGAATAGCAGCCACGTCGGTGGCGAATATCTGCGGGAGATCCAGAAGCGAGGCCTGGCAATCAAAGGCTGGCGGCTCTTCGCCGAAGACCACAACGTCCGAGACTCCGGCGACCCGGCGAATGAGACTCGCCAGCGACTTCGACTGCACCTCGACCACGACACGACCGCCGCGCGCGGCCACCATCGGGGCGTAGCGGACAAAGTGCAGCGTGTCGCCCAGGCCCTGTTCCGCATAGAGGAGGATAGTCCGGCCGACGAGGGGGGAGCCGTCCCAGCGTGGAACGTCCTGCCACCTGCGGGCGGGTGCGAGCCCGGTTTTGCTGAAGCGCCAGCCAAACTCCCGCCACCCCTCCGTGAAATCCCCTTTGAGGAGTAGCAGCACGGCGAGGTTCCAATGAGCATCAGCGTGCCCCGGAGCGAGCGTGATCACCCTCCTGAACAATGCAATGGCTTCATCAAACCTGCCGGTCTCGCGATAGGCGGTGGCGAGGTTGTATCCGGCCTTCACCAGATCCGGGTCCAGCTTCAGCGCCTGCTCATAAGAGGAGGTGGCGGCTCGAAGATCGCCCTGCATCTGCCTGATGATCCCCAGCGCCTCGTGCAGCATGGCCAGATCGCCCCGTATCGCCACCGCGTTCTGCAGGCTTTCCCTGGCCTCGCCAATCCGCCCAAGCTGCTGCAGCGAGATGGCCAGGCTGTAATGGGGCTCCCAGTCGGAGCGCAGGAGCTGGGCGGACTTGGTGAAGCGCACCGTCGCCTCCCGGTGTTTCCCCTGCTCGGCCAGAAAGATGCCGCACTGGTAGATCCGCCAGCCGTTGAAAGGGTCCCGGGCAGACGCCTCCTCCAGATGCCGCCAGGCCACCTCCTTGAGTTCCCCGGATACCCGTTCCATGACCGATGCCCACTCACCCTGCCGCTCCTGCCTGAAAACGCGCATCGTCGGGTACCACGGTGAGTCCTCGCGCTCAAGAAGCCAGCGGTAGTCGCCGGCCTTCGGGAGGAGGAGCCAGACCGGTTTCCCCAGCGCCCCCGCCAGGTGTGCAACGGAGGTGTCGACGGAAATGACCAGGTCCAGGAGGGAGACCAGCGCCGCCGTGTCCGCGAAATCTGCAATGTGGGGGGTGAGGTCGATCAGCGCCGGTCCCTGGACAGACGTTGAGGAACCCGCTCGGTCGCCGACCTGCAGCGAGTACAGCGTGACGCCCGGGATCTGGCCAAGGGGGGCGAATGCCTGGATTGTGCTGGAGCGAAAGGGATCGGGCACCGGCTTCCCGGCCCAGACGATCCCGACTCTCACTCCATCATGAGGGGAGAGTCGTCGTTTCCAGATCCCGACGCGGGCAGGATCGGCGGTGAGGTACGGGACCTGGTCGGGGAGATCGCCCAGCGTGGTGCCGAAGAGATGGGGGAGCGACAGAAGCGGCGCCTGCAGGTCGAAGGAGGGGAGAGGTTCGCTCATGACGAAAACCTCCGCCACGCCCGGCAGTCGTTGAAGGAGAGGGCGCAGCGACGGCGACTGGCACTCCGCCAGCACCACGCCGCCGGCGGACGCGACCAGCGGGAGGTATCTCATGAATTGGATGGTGTCGCCCAGTCCCTGCTCGCAGTGGATCAGGATGCGCCGTCCCTTTAGCGGTGAGCCGTCCCAGAGGGGCTCCTTGAAGGCGCGCCGGGGGGAGGTGAACGAGTCCCTGCGCCAGCGCCACTGGTACTCCATCCAACCTTCCCTGAACTCTCCGGCGATGAGGAGCGCCAGGGCGAGGTTCCAATGGGCCTCGGCGCACGCGGGGTCCCGGACCAACGCTTCCCGGAAAGAGGCGATGGCGCCCGCCGCGTCCCCCTCCCTTTGCAGGGCGGCTCCGAGGCCTATACGTGCCTCTTGGCAATCCGGGGCCTGTTGCACCGCGTTTTGGAAGGCCTCCGCCGCCTCGGCGAAGCGGCCGAGCTTCATCAGGGAGTTCCCCATGTTGTTCAGGGCCAGCGGGTTTCCTTCCCTCAGTGCCAGGGCGTCACGATAGTTCAGCAGCGCCTCTTCGTGCTGCCCGAGATCATCGAGGATGGCGCCCAGATTGATCCTGGCATCCGCGGCGAAGAGCCCTCCCTCGGACGACAGTGCCCGGTAGATCTCGGCGGCTTGCGCGATCTGTCCCGCACGGTGCAGGTCGAGGGCGCGGGCGAAGCTGTGGCCGGAGCTCGTTCCGGCTATCCCGGACGGTCTAGACACCCTTCATCCTGCGGAGTTCGGCCTGGCTGGCAAGCTTCATGGCCAGGTAGTGGAACTGGCGCGCCGCGCCCTCCCAGCTCAGCATGTTCATTTCGGCAGCCGCCCTGGCACCCTTGGCTGCCAGTTCATCGCGGCGCTGGTAGGCCGACTCGAGCCGCTCGATCACCTCTTCCAGCAGCGGTTCCTCCCACACTGCCGTCTGCACGCCATCGTTGTTGACCACCATGGGGCGGTAGTTGGAGAGCGGGTAGGCGATGTCGGCGTTGATGACGTCGGCGTGCCCGCTGGTCCCGGAAGCGATCACGGTCCGCCCGCAGGCCATGTACTCGCACATGACCATGTTGTTCCCGCCCTCGCACCGGTTGGGGAAAAGCCCCAGGTGGGTGTCGGCGAAGATGCGGCGGATCGAGGCGTTATCGACCAGCGGGTGGGCCAGGACCCGCGCCGGGTCGAGCCCGTTGGCCAGGATGGTCCTCTGCGGAAGGTCCAGGAAGTTCTGCTCGTCGTGGCGGTAGGTGATGAAGGGTGAATTGGCCATGGTGGCCAACGAGAAGGGCCACTGGTTGGTCCAGCTGCAGGAAAGCCAGGCGTCGCGGTGACGCTCCATGAAGACCTTCATGGCCGCGATCACGATGTCCTGGGACTTGCGGAATTCGAACTTGCCGCCGGAGAAGACCACGAAGCGGTCAGCGGGGGGGAGGGGGAGCGGGTAGAAGTTGGCCGGGTCGACCCCCTGCAGGATGGTGCAGGTGTTGGACACCCCGCCGATCCTCAGATGGTATTCGCACCACTTCGAGCCGGCCACGATGAAGTCCCACTTCTTACCCATCTGCCGGGCGAAATTGAGGATCTCGATGTTGTCTTCGAAGAAGCAGTAGCCGATATTGATGGAGTCCCACTCCTCGGGCTTGAGCGGGGCCAGGCTGCGCGTCATGCAGTGGAGCGTTACCCCCTCGACGGGAGGGAGCTTGGCGATCTCGCGCTGGAGATAGGTCCCGGCGATCCCCCACCCGTGGGTGGAGCCGCTCGGCATCGATACTTTCATCTGAAGAACCTCTGGCAATGGATATGGTGCGACGAAACCAGGTCAGCAACTACCGTACCACGGCAGTTGCTGACTGAAAGGCTTCAATATCCCAGAGGTTTCAGGGGAGGAATGAGGGGTGGGTCAAGGTTTTGACAACTGAGGTCAGAAATGCGGCGTCTACATCTCCACCCGCGTCAGCACGCCCTGGAGCTTGCTGGCGGGGAGCTTGTTGAACTGCACGAAGTTCGGGGTGAGCTTCTTGATCATGGCGAAGATCTTCCAGATCGGGTTGCCTGTCTGGATGTCCTCGACGCCGTAGAATATGACCTTCTCCACGATGCCGTGTCTCTTCAGCAGTCCCTCGATGTCGATCACTTCCATGTAGCCGGCGTAGATCTCGAAAGACTCGAGGCCGGGTCCGCGGTCCTTGGTCAGCTTGGAAGCGACCCCGAAAGGCTCGTCGGTCCTGAGGATGGAGATGAAGACATTGCGCTCGTAGATGATGTTGCTGCGGATGATGCAGTGCACCACGTACGGCGGCACCACGTGCCATTCACGGGTGAAGAAGAGCCCCGTCCCGGGAATGGTCCTCCCCTTTTGGTAGATCTGCTCGTAGGAGAGCATGAAGGTCTCGATGTCGAGCGGCTTGAGCGCCTTGTAGAGGGCGCGCTGCCCCTTGGTCCAGATCAGGATGGTGGTGAAGGGGACGCCGGCCAGGATCAGCGACCAGTAACCGCCGTGCGGGAGCTTGTTCAGGTTGGCCACCAGGAAGACGAAGTCGATGATGGTCACGAAGACGGCGATGGGGACCTTCCACTTCTTGGTGGTGTGCCCGAAGATGATGGTCATCATGATCCCCGTGATGGTCATGGTCCCCGTGACCGCCAGGCCGTAGGCCGCTGCCAGGTTCTCCGACTTCTCGAAGATCAGCATGATGAAGAGGACCATGAGCATCAGGAACCAGTTCACCGAACCGATGTAGATCTGCGATTTGAGATGGCTGGAGGTGTAGTCGACCTTCATCAGGGGCATGATCCTGGTGGTGATCCCCTGGTAGACGATGGAGAAGACGCCGCTGATCAGGGCCTGGGAGGCGATGACGGTGGCGATGACGGTCAGGATCAGGAAGGGGATGTAGGCTAACTGCGATTCTCCCTGCACCATGCCGAAGAGGGTGTTCTTCGCGTGCGGATGCCCGAGGAGGAAGGCCCCCTGTCCCAGGTAATTGATGACCAGCGCCATGAAGACGAAATACCAGGCCCGGACGATAGGCTTCCTCCCCAGGTGCCCCATGTCGGCGTAGAGCGCTTCGCCGCCGGTGGCGCACAGGATGACCTCGGAGAGGACGAAGAAGCCGGAGAGGCCGTTCTGGAGGAAGAACTTGATCGCGTACCACGGCGAGACCGCCTTGACGATGGCGGGGTAGTGGTAGATGCCGATGAGGCCCGATACGGTAAGGGCCAGGAACCAGAGGACCATCAAGGGCCCGAAGGCGCCGGCGACCTTGTCGGTACCTTTGAACTGGAAGACGAAGAGGATGACGGCGATGACGGCGGCGATCAGGATCAGCGTGGACTGGGTGAGGCTGGCGCAGGCCGGGATCAGCACCAGACCTTCAACGGCGGAAAGGATACTGATGGCGGGGGTGATAACGCCGTCGCCCAAAAGGAGCGAGACACCGACGAAGGAGAGGAAGCTGACCAGGCCGAGATAGCGTCCGCCCTTGAGGAGCCGGACCAGGATCTCCTTGAGCACGATGGTCCCCCCCTCCCCCTTTCTGCCCAGGCTCATGGCGAGCCAGGCGTATTCGACCGTCACCAGGACGATCAGGGTCCAGACGATCAGGGAGAGGATGCCGAAGATGTTGTCCTCGGTCGGCTTGGTGAGGGCGAAGATGACGGTAAGCGTATAAATGGGGCTGGTACCGATGTCGCCGAAGACGAGGCCCATCGATTTGACGACCCCGCCCCAGTACGATTGTGCGTGTTTTTGCATGCTCTAGAATCCCTTTCGATTTCACACTGCGCGCTGCCAGGCCAGCTCCCGTCCCCCGCCCTGCCCCATTGAAGGGGAGGGGACGAGATTGGCAGCGCTCTTATAGCACTTGGCACTATTCATTACAACACAAATTCCCCCTTTAGGCTTGACATGACAGGGTATTCCTTGTAGCTTAAATCGTTTTTCTCATGGCTTTATCAACAGCGGAGGCCGCATAAATGGACTACAAGGATACACTCAACCTGCCTGTTACCTCTTTCCCGATGAAGGGAAATCTCCCCCAGCGCGAGCCCGAGATGCTCAAGCGGTGGGAGCAGACCGACCTCATCTCCAAGGTTGAAGAGACCGGCAAAGGGAGGCCGCTTTACATCCTCCACGACGGTCCGCCGTATGCCAACGGTCACATCCATATCGGCCACGCATTGAACAAGATACTGAAGGATGTCGTCCTCAAGAGCAAGAGGATGAGCGGCTTCGAGGCCCCGTACGTTCCGGGCTGGGACTGCCACGGCCTTCCGATCGAGCTGCAGGTGGAGAAGAACCTCGGCTCCAAGAAGCACGAGATCTCCAAGCTCGAGATGCGCAAGCTCTGCCGCGAGTACGCCCAGAAGTTCGTGGCCATCCAGCGCGCCGAGTTCGAGCGACTGGGCGTCCTCGGTGACTGGGAGCATCCCTACCTGACCCTGCACAACAGCTACGAAGGGACCATCGCCCGCGAGCTCGCCCGCTTCGCCGAGAACGGCGGCCTCTACAAGGGGAAGAAGCCGGTGCACTGGTGCTCCTCCTGCGGGACGGCGCTGGCCGAGGCCGAGGTCGAGTACGCCGACCACAAGTCCCCGTCCGTCTTCGTCAAGTTCGCGCTCAAGGACGAGGCGGGCGACGTGGTGCCCGAACTGGCCGGGAAGAAGGCTTCCATCGTCATCTGGACCACCACTCCCTGGACCCTTCCGGCGAACCTCGCCGTGGCTCTCCACCCGGAGCTCGACTACGTGGCCCTCGACGTGAACGGCGACATCCTCATCGTCGCCGACGGCCTGAAAGAGAGCTTCCTGAAGGATATCAGCGCCGAAGGGAAGGTCATCGCCACCTTCAAGGCGCCCCTTCTCGCCGGCCGGCATTGCCGTCACCCGTTCTACGACCGCGACTCCCTGATCGTCCTTGGCGAGCACGTCACCCTCGAGGCCGGAACCGGCGCCGTCCACACCGCTCCGGGGCATGGCCAGGAGGACTACGAGGTGGGCTTGAGGGAAGGGCTCGACATCTACAACCCGGTCGACAACCGCGGGCGCTTCTACGATAACATCGAGTTCTTCGCCGGGCAGTTCGTCTTCGACGCCAACCAATCGGTGATCGAGAAGCTGACCGAGGTGGGGGCGCTCCTGGCTCACAAGGAGATCACCCACTCCTATCCGCACTGCTGGCGCTGCAAGAAGCCCATCATCTTCCGGGCCACCGAGCAGTGGTTCATCTCGATGGAAAAGAACGACCTGCGTGCGAACGCGCTCGCCGAGATCAACAACGTGAACTGGATTCCCAAGTGGGGCCGTGAGCGGATCTACGGCATGATCGAGAACCGCCCGGACTGGTGCGTATCCAGGCAGCGCTCCTGGGGCGTTCCGATCGCGGCCTTCTACTGCAAGAGCTGCGGAGAAGTGCTGGCCGACGGCAAGATCATGCACCACGTCGCCGACATCTTCGCCGAGCACAGCTCCGACGTCTGGTACGACTGGGACGCCGCCGCCTTCCTGCCCGAAGGGACCAGCTGCCCTTCCTGCGGCAAGACCGACTTCGACAAGGAAACCGACATCCTCGACGTCTGGTTCGACTCCGGCGTCTCCCATGCCGCCGTCCTCGAGCTGCGGGACGACCTCCGCGCACCCGCCGACATGTACCTGGAAGGAAGCGACCAGCACCGCGGCTGGTTCCACTCGTCGCTGCTGGCCAGCGTCGGTACCCGCGGTCACGCCCCCTACAAGAACGTGCTGACCCACGGCTTCGTCGTGGACGGCTCGGGTCGCAAGATGAGCAAGTCGGTCGGCAATGTCGTGGCCCCGGAAGACGTGATCAAGAAGTTCGGCGCCGATGTTTTGAGGCTGTGGGTCGCCGCCCAGGACTACCGCGACGACCTGCGCATCTCCCAGGAGATCCTGACCCGGCTCTCCGAAGCCTATCGCCGCATCAGGAACACCTGCCGCTACATCCTCGGGAACATTCACGACTTCAATCCCGAGACCGACACGGTAGCTTACGCCGACATGCCTGAACTTGACCGCTGGGCCATGCACCAGCTGGAGCTCCTGAAGGAGAAGGTGCTGACCTCCTACAACGAGTGCGAGTTCCACATCCTCTACCACGCAGTGAACGGCTTCTGCACGGTCGAGATGAGCGCCTTCTACCTCGACATCCTCAAGGATCGCGTCTACACCAGCAAGACCACGTCGCTGGCCAGAAGGAGCGCGCAGACCGTGATGTACACAATTCTCGACTCACTGGTCAGGATGGTGGCGCCGGTCCTCTCCTTCACGGCCGAAGAGGTCTGGGAGGCGATGCCGGGCGGGCGGGAGTCGAGCGTGCATCTGGCGCTCTTCCCCGAGCTCATCCCGTCGAACAAGGACGAGGCCCTGGCGCAGCGCTGGGAGAAGATCATGAAGGTGCGCTCCGAGGTTTCGAAGGCCCTGGAGCTTGCCAGGGTGAAGAAGGTGATCGGGCACTCCCTCGATGCCGCCGTCGCCATCAAGGCGTCCGGAGACACCGCTGCATTGCTGAAGGAGTTCGAGGGCGAGTTGGCGGCGATCTTCATCGTTTCGCAGGCGTACGTGACAGACGATCTTGCCGGTGAGATTTACACGGCCGAAGGGGTCGAGGGACTGGAGATTGCCGTTGCCGCGGCCGCCGGCGACAAGTGCGAGCGCTGCTGGGTCTACAGCGAGGAGCTCGGCAGCGATGCGGATCACCCGACGCTGTGCCCGAAGTGCCTGGCGGCGGTGAAGTAGGCAGTCGCCTTTAAACGATAACCAGCCCCTTCTGCGGAGGGGGCACAAAACCACTCCCCCCTCCCCTGAGAGAGGGGGGTAGGGGGTGGGGGAAGGCGCCGCCATTTCTGCAGTTGGCAGCTTCACCCACCCCCCGGCCCCCTCCCTTCAAGGGAGGGGGGAGATGCCCCTCTGGCGAGGAGCAAAATTGGATCTCGAATGAAATCAAGATACATCATCCTTCTGGTGGTTTCGGTGCTGGTGCTGGTCGTGGACCAGGTGACCAAGCTCTATATCGACCGCAGCATGGCGCTGCACAGCTCGATCACCGTCATCGAAGGGTTCTTCAACATCACCTATCTGCGCAACAAGGGCGCGGCCTTCGGAATCCTGGCCAATTCCAGTTTCCGGCTCCCCTTCTTCATCCTGATCTCCGCCGTGGCCGCCTTCGTTATCGTGGCCGTCATCAGGAAGCTTCGGGAGGACCAGAAGCTGGCAGCGGTTTCGCTTTCGCTGATCTTCTCCGGCGCGCTCGGAAACCTGATCGACCGCGTCAGGCTGGGCGAGGTCATCGACTTCCTGGACGCCCACTGGTACAGCCACCACTGGCCCGCCTTCAACGTAGCCGATTCCGCCATCTGTGTCGGCGTCTTCCTCCTCGCCCTCGACATGTTCCTCGAGGAGCGAAGAAACCAGCCCAAGTAATCCCACGCCCTTCGACAAGCCAGGGTGAACCGTTGACATGAAAAAAGAGGATACCGAGACTTCTCAGTATCCTCTTTTCAGTTCGCCCCTCTCACCTAAAGGCTCCATTTTCGTTCGTGCCGAGCTTGTCGAAGCACCCAAAGCTGATCGCGCCCGTCCCTGCAGAGCCTGAGCCTATCGAAGCACTGAACGATGGCTGAACGATGGCTAAACGATGGCTAAACCGTTCGTGTTGAACCGTTCGTGCCGAGCTTGTCGACGCACGCAAGAATCTCCGGAGCTGCCACTTGCGTCGAATCTGTACTCCTTAGGCGGAAAGTGAGACCAGCAGTTCCTTCAGCAGCGGCGGGAGGCGACGGGCGCGCATCCCTTCTCCCACGCAGGCCAGCGTCACCCGCGCTTCCACCAGCAGTTTCCCGTCTTCCTTCCTTATCACCCGCTGTCCGGCCACGAAGGCGCTGTTACGCACCTCGAGTATCTCCGTCTCAACCTCCAGCAGATCGTCCAGACGGGCCGGTGCCCGGTAATTTATCTCGATGGCGACGACCGGGAAAATGATCCCCTGATCGTGCATCTCGCGCACCGAGAGGCCATGCCCCCTCAGGAACTCCATCCTCCCCCGTTCCATGTAGCAGAGGTAGTTGGCGTGGTAGACGACCCCTCCGGCGTCGGTGTCCTCGTAATAGATTCTTACTTCCAATCAATCCTCCTCCGCGATCGCCATAAGGTGACAAAAACCGCTCAGGCGGCGGGCGCAATGGGGAAGAAGACCCTCTCGTACACCGCGCGCACCGCACCCGTGACCCGCTCGTAATCTGCCATCAGCGCCTGCCCCGGGTTCTTCAGCTGCGCGTCGTACCCCAGCCTGCGCGCCAGCTTGTTGAGGTACCTGAGGGGGCCGCCGAGATCGTTCATCGAGTAGTCGTGGATGAGCCGCAGCCGGTTTTCCAGCCGGCGCAGGAAACGATATCCTTCCGAGAGCGCCTGGAACTCCTCCTCCGGCAGTATCTCCAGTTTCCGCATAGCCTCCAGGGCCTGCAGCGTGTTGCAGTTGCGAAGCTCCCGGTGCTCGATGCCGTACTTCAGCTGCAGGAACTGGATGATGAACTCGACATCAACCATCCCGCCGCGGCCGGTCTTGATGTTGTAGCTCCCCTCGCTCTCCTTGGCCAGCTCGTTCTCCATCCTCATGCGCAGGCGGTGGATCTCGCCCCTCACCGTTTCGTCGGCCGCCGTCCCGTAGACCGCCCGTTCAATTACCTCCTCCACGACCTCCTTGAGCTTGGGCTCTCCGTAGCAGACCCTGGCCTTGGTCAGCGCCTGCCGCTCCCAGATCTGGGATTCGGTGGAGTGATAGCTGATGAAGGCATCGACGGAGGTGACCAGGGGCCCGGCGTTGCCGGAGGGGCGAAGGCGGGTGTCGATCTTGTAGACGAATCCCTCCCGGGTCTGCGTGGTCAGGATCATGATGATCTTCTGGCCCAGCTTGGCGAAGTACTCCCTGTTGGTGATGCTCTTCTCGCCGTCGGTCATCCCCTGTCCGTCGTAGATGTAGATGATGTCCAGGTCGGAGTGGTAGTTGAGCTCGTACCCCCCGAGCTTGCCCATGGCCACGATGGCGAAGGAGGCCTCATGGACGGAGCCGTCCTCGGCGGCAACGATCGGCCTGCCGAAGCGTGCCAATTCCCCGGTCGCGATACAGCAGGCGGCAGCGAGGCAGACTTCCGCCAGGTTGCTCAACTGCATGGCCACTTCGGGCTGCCCCATTTTCCCATGCACGTCGTTCATGCCGATGCGCAGGAATTCCTCGTGCCGGTAACGCCTCATGGCGTCGAGCTGCTCCTCGAAGTCGTCAGCCTGGGAGAGAAGCCCGTCGAGCTCCGCCGCCATGACCTCCCGTTCCTTGCGCAGGTAGGCGTATCCACGAGTGGTCAGGCTGTCCAGAAGCTCGGGGTGCCCGATGAAGATCTTGGAGAGGAACTCGGACATGCCGAACATCGAGGTGATCACCTTGAGGACATCCCGGTTTTCCGCGAGGAGGGCATAGAAGGTGGAGCGGGTCCTGGTGGAGATGAGGAACCGGTCGAGGTTCGCCAGTGCCAGGTCGGGGTCCGGGGAGGCGAAGACCTCCTGCAGGAAGAGGGGGGCGATCTTCTCCAGGGTCCGCCTGGCACGCTCGGTGAGGTTCAGCTTGGGAGGGCCGTCGCGCAGCACCAGCAGGTTCTCGTAGCCCGTCTCCTGGTTCTCGAAACGGCGCTCGGCCAGCATGTCCTTGATCAGGTCCGGGTCCGCGCTGGGGTCGAGGAAGAAATAGACCTCGGGAAGGACCTCCTCCTTGATGCGCTTGTCGCGGGAGAGGAAAAGGTCGCCGTAGATGGCTGAGACGGTTTTCCGGTGCACCTCAAGCGCCTCGACGAAGCGCTGCATCCCGTCCCTCCTGAGATAACCGCAACGCCGCGCCAGGGCCCGCATCTCGTCTTCCTTGGTGGGAAGGGCGTGGGTCTGGCGCTCCTGGACCACCTGGATCCGGTGCTCGACCGTGCGCAGGAAGCGGTAAGCGTCACTGAGTGCCAGGCAGTCGGCTTCCTTGATGACCCGGGACTCCTGCAGCGTCTGCAGGGCCATCAGGGAGTTCCTCTCCCTCAGCTTGGGAGCCTTCCCCGCGTAGACAAGCTGCAGCGCCTGGATGAAGAACTCGATCTCGCGGATCCCGCCACGCCCGAGCTTGATATTTACTTCCGACTCCTGCGACCTCGCCAGCGACGCGTCGATCTTCTTTTTCATCGACATCATGTCTTCGATGAGGTTGTAATCGAGGTAGCGCCGGTAGATGAAGGGGGTGAGCGTTTCAAGGAGGGCCTCGCCGAGTTCGATGGAACCGGCCACCGGGCGTGCCTTCATCATGGCGGCGCGCTCCCAGGACTGGCCCCACGATTCGTAGTAGATCTCGGCGGAGCGCATGGAGTGGGCGAGATCGCCGGCCTTGCCGTCGGGTCTCAGTCCCATGTCGACCCTGAAAACGAAGCCGTCCCCGGTCACCTGCGAGATGGCGCGGCTGACCATCTCCGCGAGCTTGACGAAGAAGCTGTGCAGCGAGAGCTTGCCCCTGGTCCCCCCCTTGCCGTCGGGAACGCCGGTCGATTCACCCTTGTCCGAGGAGTAGAAGTAGATCAGGTCGATGTCTGAGGAGAAATTGAGTTCGCGGCCGCCAAGCTTGCCCATGCCGATGATGGTGAAGGTCGCCTCGACCGGCCCCTCCGGCGTCTGGGCGATCGGCGTCCCATGCTCCTGGACCAGCTCCCGGAGGGCGGCTTCATAGGCGATCTGCAGGGTGGCGGCGGCCAGCGAGGCGAGCTCCCCGGTGACCTCCTCGAGGGGGGCGAGGCCGTTGAGGTCGCGGGCGGCGATGCGGAGCACCTCGGCGTACTTGAATCGGCGCAGATAGGGGAAGACTTCCTGGTATGGCGTACCCTCCGGAACCGTGCTGCGCAGTGCTGCCAGCATCTCCGCCTCGGACCGACGGCGCATGACGTCGCGCTCGTTGAAAAGGCGGTCGAAGTACGATCTCTCTTTACAGATGATGTTGGTGAGGAAGGGGGAGGAACCGCAGATGTTCATCAACTGGACGATGAGGGCGCGGCGGGAGCATAGCTCGATGAGGGAGTCGCGTCCGACTATGTTGGCTACGCGCTCGACCCCGTTCAGGGCCATGTCCGGCAGCGGGGTAGCCAGGGCGGCGAGGACTATTTCGACCAGCTGCTCCCGGGGAAGCAACTCCCCCAGGAGGCGCAGGTTTTCGGCGGAGCGGGCTCCGTAGCTGAAGCCTCCCTGCTCGAGGAGAAGCGGGAGTTCGGCGGCGGCTTCACCCGCCAGGGCAGAGAAGAGCGAGGCTGCGAAGTCGGAGAGGCGGTTCATAACCCGACCAGTGCTTTCAACTCCCTTTCGTAGTCGCCGCGCACCACACCCTTTTCGGTGATGATTCCGGTGATGTAGCGGGCGGGGGTCACGTCGAAGGCGGGGTTCCTGACCTTCACCCCTTCAGGGGCGGTCCGTACCCCCTGGACATGGGTGACTTCGGACGCGGTCCGCTCCTCGATCGGGATGTCGTCGCCGCTGGCCAGCTTGAGGTCGAGGGTCGAGATGGGGGCAGCGACGTAGAAGGGGATCCTGTTTTCCTTGGCGAGGACGGCAACGCTGTAGGTGCCGATCTTGTTGGCGGTATCGCCGTTGGCGGCGATCCTGTCGGCGCCGACCACGCAGAAGTCGATCTGCCCGGTCCTCATCAGCCAGCCGGCCATGTTGTCGGTGATCAGGGTGACGGGGATGGAGTCCTTCATCAGCTCCCAGGCGGTGAGGCGGGCCCCCTGCAGCCAGGGACGGGTCTCGTCGGCGAAGACGCGGATGCCCTTGCCGGCATCGTGAGCGGCGCGGATGACCCCGAGAGCGGTGCCGTAGCCGGCGGTAGCCAGGCCTCCGGCATTGCAGTGGGTGAGGATGGAAGCGCCTTCCTTGACCAGGGCGCAGCCATGCCGGCCGATTTCCCGGCAGATCTTCAGGTCCTCCTGCTCGATGCTGATCGCTTCGGCCTTGAGGATTTCCCGGATCGAGTTGAGGTCGAGGTCGCGATGCTGCTGGGCGACCCGCTTCATCCGTTCCAGCCCCCAGAAGAGGTTGACCGCGGTGGGGCGGGTGCGGCCGAGCACGTCGCAGACGTTTTCCAACTGGCGGTAGAAGGAGTCGAAGGTGTCTGCGATGATCTCGCGGGCGCCGAGAGCTACCCCCATGGCGGCGGCGACCCCGATGGCCGGGGCCCCACGGATGATCATGCCGCGGATAGCCTCGGCTACCCCGCTGAAGTCCGTGTACTCGTTGTAGACCTCCTCGCCCGGGAGCTTGGTCTGGTCTATCATGATCACCTTGTTGTCGCGCCACTCGATGGTTCTAAAGGACATGCTGTTACCTCTGACGGTCGCCCCTTGAGAAGGGCTGTTAAAGTCCCCCTTGATAAAGGGGGGAGGAAAACGTTTACCCTTTCAGCTTTTTCTGCAGCAGCTCGTTCACCACGGCGGGGTTGGCCTTCCCTTTGGAGGCCTTCATCACCTGCCCGACGAAGAAGCCGAAGAGGGTCTCTTTGCCGCCTCTGTACTCCGCCACCTGGCCCGGGTTCTTCTGCAGCACCTCGTCGACCATGGCTTCGATGGCGCCGGTGTCCGAAACCTGGACCAGCCCCTTCTCCTGGACGATGGTGGCGGGGTCCTTGCCGGTCTTGTACATCTCGTCGAAGACGGTCTTGGCGATCTTGCCAGAGATGGTCCCTTTCTCCATCAGCTTGAGCAGCTCGGCCAGCAGAGCCGGGGTCACGGGAGATTCCGTGATCGCCTTGCCATCATCGTTGAGGGCGCGGGTGACCTCGCCCATGACCCAGTTGGAAACAGTCTTGGGTTGAGCGAAGAGGGCGACGGTATCCTCGAAGTACTGTGCCAGTTCGCGGCTTGCCACCAGGACCTCGGCGTCGTACTCCGGAAGCCCCAGCTCGCTCATGAAGCGCTCCCGCTTGGCCTCGGGGAGTTCCGGGAGGGAGGCGCGGACCTCCTCGATCCAGTTCGGCTCGATGATCACCGGGACCAGGTCCGGGTCCGGGAAGTAGCGGTAATCGTGAGCTTCTTCCTTGCCGCGCATGGAGCGGGTGGTGCCGGTGTTCGGGTCGAAGAGGCGGGTCTCCTGGATGACGCGGCCGCCGTCGTCGAGGATCTCGGCCTGGCGCTCCATCTCGTACTCGATCGCCTGCTTGATGAAGCGGAAGGAGTTGATGTTCTTGAGTTCGGCGCGGGTGCCGAAGACGTTGGAGCCGACCGGCATCAGGGAAACGTTCGCGTCGCAGCGGAAGCTTCCCTCCTCGAGGTTGCCGTCACAGATCCCGAGGTAGACCACGATCTGGTGCAGTTTCTTGAGGTAAGCGATGGCCTCGTCCGGGGAGCGCATGTCAGGCTCGGAGACGATCTCGAGAAGCGGGGTGCAGGCGCGGTTCAGGTCGACGCAGGAGTCGTCGCCGATTCTGGGGACGTCGGCGTGGACGAGTTTCCCTGCGTCCTCCTCCATGTGGATGCGGGTGATGCCGATCCGCTTCTGCTGGCCGTCCACCTCGATGTCCAGGTGGCCGTGCTGGCAGATGGGGAGGTCGAACTGGCTGATCTGGTAACCCTTCGGGAGGTCCGGGTAGAAGTAGTTCTTCCGGGCGAAGACGTTGCGCGGGGTGATGGTGCAGTTGGTGGCGAGGCCGGCCTTGATGCCGTATTCGACCACCTTCCTGTTCAGGACGGGGAGCGCCCCCGGGAAACCGAGGCAGACCGGGCAGGTCTGGGAGTTCGGCTGGCTGCCGAAGCGGGTCGAGCAGCCGCAGAAGATCTTGGTGTTGGTGGTGAGCTGGGTGTGGACCTCAAGCCCGATTACTACCTGATATTTCATAGGAGAGCTCCAAAAACAAAATCGTTTAGCCACGGAGAAAATCGGAGAAAGGCGGAGAAACCAGGCTGAAGTCACTTCCAAAAAAACGTCTCAAAAGCAGCCTGAGGGGTTCACCCCTTCCTTGGAACTTTGCATTCTCAGATTTCCTCAGAAGTTCTCCGCGGCGAAAAAGGTTGTCTCGCGTTCGAAACAAAGTATTAGCCACGGAGAAATTCGGAGAAAGGCGGAGAAACCAAGCTATAAGTTCTTTCTAAAATATAGTCAAAAGCAGCCTGAGGGTCTTTACCCCTGGTTCAGGGTATTGTCTTTCTCAGATTTCCTCAGAAGTTCTCCGCGGCGAAAAAGGTTTTACAGTGCCGCCTTCATCTCGTGCCACTTCGTCTCCCTCTCGAAGGAGTAGGCCGCGCTGAGGATGGACTCTTCGCCGAACGGCTTGCCGATCAGCTGGAGCCCGATCGGAAGACCTCCCCTGCTCAGGCCGGCAGGTACCGAGATGCCGCAGGTCCCCGCCAGGTTCACCGGAATGGTGAAGATGTCCGAAAGGTACATCTGGAGCGGATCGGCGAGCTTCTCCCCGATGGTGAAGGCCGGTGTCGGGGCCACCGGCGTCAGCAGGACATCGACCTCCTCGAAGGCCTTCAGGAAGTCCTGCATGATCAGGGTGCGGACCTTCTGGGCCTTGAGGTAATACGCGTCGTAGTACCCGGAGGAGAGGGCGTAGGTCCCCAGCATGATCCTGCGCTTGACCTCCGCCCCGAACCCTTCGGCGCGGCTCTTGGAGAACATCTCGGTCAGCCCCCTGGCAGCCTCGCTGCGGTGGCCGAACCGGACGCCGTCGTAGCGGGCCAGGTTGGAGCTGGCCTCGGCGGTGGCGATCAGGTAGTAGGTGGCGACGGCATACTCGGTATGCGGGAGGCTCACCTCCCTCATCTCGGCGCCCAGGCTCTTGTACACCGCGATCGCCTCGTCCATGGCCTTCTTCACGTCGGGGTCGAGCCCCTCGATGAAGTACTGCTTGGGGAGGCCGATCTTGAGTCCCTTGACTCCCGCTCCAAGGCCTGCAGCATAGTCGGGAACCGGGGTGTCGACGGAGGTGGAATCCATCACGTCGTGCCCCGCGACGGCCTTGAGCATGATGGCGGCGTCGGTGACGTCATGGGTCATGGGGCCGACCTGATCCAGGGAGGAGGCATAGGCGATGACGCCGTAGCGGGAGACCCTGCCGTAGGTGGGCTTCAGTCCCACGCAGCCGCAGTGGGAGGCGGGCTGGCGGATCGATCCGCCGGTATCGGTGCCCAAGGTCCCCGTGGCTTCACGCGCCGCGATCGCCGCAGCAGAGCCCCCAGACGAGCCGCCAGGGGTGCATTCGAGGTTCCAGGGGTTCCTGGTCGAGCCGAAGTAGCTGGACTCGCAGGAGGAACCCATGGCGAATTCGTCCTGGTTGAGCTTGCCCACGATGACCGCGCCCTGCCCCTTGAGTCGGGCCACAGCCGTCCCGTCATAAGGCGGGATGAAGTTCTCCAGCATCTTGGAGCCGCAGGTGGTGCGGATGCCCTTGGTGACGAAGATGTCCTTGAGGCCGATGGGGATGCCGGTGAGTGGGGCGATGTCGCCGGCCGCGATGCGCTTGTCCGCCGCCTCTGCCTCGGCAAGAGCCTGCTCGGGAGTCACCGTTATGTAAGCCTTGACGCGGTCGTCTACCGACTCGATGCGGGCGAGGAGGGCCTTGGTCGCCTCCACGGAGGAGAGCTCCCTAGCCTTCAGTTTCTCATGCAGTTCATGTATGGTCAGGTCGAAAATTTCCATTAAACGCTCCGCAGTTCCAAATCGAACAAAGTCCCCTCCCCTCGAGGGAGGGGGTGAGGGGGTGGGGGTAGTTTCCACGACTGACGCAGGTGGCAGCTTCCCCCCCTGCCCCTCCTGCCTGCGCGCCGAAGCGCTCCGACGCGTAGTCCCGTCAAGGGCGGGGGAGAAAGAAGGTGGGGAGACACAACCTACTCGATCACCTTCGGCACTCTGAAGAAGGTCTCGGTGTGCTTGGGGGCGTTGGCGAGGGCTGCATCGACGCCGATGGCGTCCCGCAGTTCGTCGGGGCGGAACGCGTTCTCCATCGGTACCGCGTGCGAGGTCGGAATGATCCCTTCGGTGTCCAAGGCGTTTAGCTTCTCTACGTAGGCGAGTATCGAGTCCATCTGGGCGGTGAAGGTGTCGAGCTCGGGCTCGGAAAGCTCCAACCGGGCCAGCCGCGCCACATGCTCCACTTCAGCTCTGGTGATCTTCATGCATGCTCCAAGGGGTGCGCCTTTATGGGGCGGCGCCCATGTTTTCGGTCTATCGGTTATTATCATGAAAGGGTTAAAAAGGCAAGGAGACGCCCCTAATCCCGCCCGCTTATGGCCCCGCTCACGACAGGGGACCGATCGCTTTCCACCGTCTCGCCATTGACCTTTGCGACGGCCGTCACGTAATAGCTGTAGCGGGTGCCGATCAAAACTTCCTTGTCCTCGTAGGTGGTGCAGGCGCTGGATGCGGAAACCAGCGGGGCGAGCGGCATTTCCGCGCCCTCTTTGAACCGGTAGATGTTGTACCCGACGAGGGATCCTTCCGTCGGGGGGGCGGCGGCAAAGGCGAGCACCACGCCGGTCGCGGCGGGGAGAACCTCAAGAACGGGGGGAGCGGGAGGAGTAACGGCGGTGCGGCGCGCTCTGGTGGAATCCTTGCTCTGAACCCCTCCGGCCGTGAAGGAACGGACCTTGTACTGGTAGGTCTTCCCCTTGCTGAGGTCAAGGTCATCGAAAAGGAAACTGTTGCCTATCCTTCTGACGTTACGCGGGTAGTCCAGCTCGATCTTCGCCAGCTCGCCGTAGGCGGTCGGGCATTCCTCGCAGTCCTCGGCCGGCGGCAGCACCGGTCGACGGAACAGCAGGAAACCCGCGAGATCGGTAAGTCGTGCGCCGCTTTCCAGCTTCGACGGGGCAGACCATTTCACCTCGAATCGTTCCCCCTTCTGCGTCACGGCCAGGTCGGAGATCGGCGCCGGCACCAGCGCTTCGGGGGGGATGAGCGGTCCTTTTTTGCCGCAGCCGGAGACGAGCCCCGACGCGGCGAGGGCGAGGAGCAGGAAAAGGAGCCTTCGCGCGCCCGCCACCTGTTACCTCCCCTCCTTGGCCCGGGCGATCTCGTCCTTCACCCGCTCGAGGGCGGTGCCGCCGGTTGCCTTGCGGGCGTTGACGGAGGCCTCGAGGGTGATGGACTCGAAGATGTCGCTGTCGATGCGGCCGGAGAAGAGCTGCCATTCGGCAAGCGAGAGCTCGGGTATGTCCATGTTGTTTTCGATGCAGTAGCGGACCGCCTTACCGACCACCTCGTGGGCGTCGCGGAAGGGGAGACCCTTTCTCACCAGGTAATCCGCCACGTCCGTCGCCGTCGAGAACCCGCCGGCGGCAGCTTCCTTCATGCGCACCGGGTTGATACGCATCTCGCGAACCATGTCGGCGAAGATCTTGAGACTCCCCTTGACGGTGTCGACGGTGTCGAAGAGCGGCTCCTTGTCTTCCTGCATGTCCTTGTTGTAGGCCAGGGGGAGCGACTTCATCACGGTGAGGAGCGACATCAGGTTCCCGTAGACGCGCCCGGTCTTGCCGCGGACCAGTTCGGGGACGTCCGGGTTCTTCTTCTGGGGCATGATGGAGGAGCCGGTGCAGAAGGAGTCGGAGAGGTCGACGAACTTGAACTCGCTGGTGGACCACAGGATCAGTTCCTCGGAGAAGCGGGAGAGGTGCATCATCAGGATCGAAGAAGCGGAGCAGAACTCGAGGGCGAAGTCGCGATCGGAGACGGAGTCGAGCGAGTTGCGGGTGACCTCGGGGAAATCGAGCAGCTGGGCCACGAACTCCCGGTCGATGGGGAAGGTGGTCCCGGCCAGGGCGCCGGCCCCAAGCGGCAGGACGTTGGTGCGCTTGAGGCAGTCTTCCATCCGGCCCTTGTCGCGCTTGAGCATCTCATGATAGGCCATCATGTGGTGCGAGAAGAGGATCGGCTGGGCGGTCTGCAGGTGGGTGAAGCCCGGCATGATGACGGAAAGATTCTGCTCGGCCTGGTAGATGAGCGCGTCCATCAGGAGGTCGATGTAGGCCGAGATCTCCACCAGTTCGTCTCTCATGTAGAGGCGGATGTCGAGCGCGACCTGGTCGTTCCTGGATCGCCCGGTGTGGAGCCGTTTCCCGGCGTCGCCGATACGCTCGGAGAGCCTGGCCTCGATGTTCATGTGGATGTCTTCCAGCGAAACGGAAAAGTCGAAGGTGCCGGCCTCGATCTGCTCGAGGATGCCCTTCAGGCCGCTGACGATGGCCTCGACGTCCTCAATCGGGATGATCCCCTGCTTGCCGAGCATGGTGGCATGGGCGATGGACCCGCGGATGTCCTGGTGGTAGAGGCGCTTATCGAAGTTTATGGAAGCGGTGAATTCCTCGACGAATTTGTCGGTCGGCTGGGTGAAGCGCCCGCCCCAGAGTTTGTCTTTTGACATGTTTGAGTCTCCTGCTGCTTTGAATTTGATGCCAGCATGGGCCTCCCCGCAGGTGGCCGCTGTTTCTGTAATACGTTATTCCCGCCGGATGGCGGATTGTTGTCCGCCACTCCTCACCCGGATGGGGGAGGGGGCGTCATGGTCAAAACGCTAGAAGCCGGGGACCTGTCCGTCGCCCGACTTGACCCACTTCCCCTCTTCCCACTTCAGCACGGAGTGGACCTTGAGCGGCAGCCTGGAGCTGCGGGGGTCGAGCTCGTGGTGGAGCGGGAGGTTCAAGTAGTAGAGCCTGGTCTGCGAGCCGAATCTGAGCCGGCACACCGGGGCGCCATCGAAATCGTCGCTGGAGAATTCCCGTTCCTGGTACTGCAGCATCTTGTGCCTGCCGCTGATCGCCACGAAGGAGACGCCGTAGCAGGCGTCGCACTGCACCCCCTCCACCGCGCTTTCATCCGAGCAGTTGCCGAAAATAGTCACCGTGTCGCGCACCCCGGGCGTATCCTCGAGATACTCGCCGTAGAAGCCGCTCAGCACGTCGCGGTAGGTCCGGTGCTCGGGCTTGGGGTTGCACTGCATGACGAAGAGGGCGTCCAGCGACTGCCTCTTGGTGAAGAAGAGGTTGTTCGCGCAGTCGACGATCTGCATGATGTTGGACGAGTAGAGGTCCCGGTAGAGAAAATCAAGGCAGATGATCGACATGAAATTGAAGCAGGCGGGCTCTCCCCTGAAGAGGTAGAAGTGACGCCCGCGGTACAGGTCGTGGTCCTTGTCGAGGAATTCCTCGCCCCGGAAGGGATGCGTCTTGGCCTCCAGGAAGACCCGCAGCTTGCCCGTGGCCTCCTTGACCGCGATGCAGCACCAGTTGACCGGCATTCCCAGGATGTCGCCGGAATCCACGTCCTGCTCCAGGATCTCGATCACCTCGGAGTTGTCGGCGTGGTAGCGGATCAGCATCTTGCGGTATTCCCGCAGGGTGATCTGCTCAAGCCCGAACATGGTCACCGTGTTGGCGTGGAATCCCTTGTCGATGATGGACAGCATCTCTTCGAAGCGGGCCATCGGGATCGAGCACTCCGGGAACATCAGGAAGTGCAGCCTCTTCATGTTCCCTTCCCCCGCCGCGACCAGGTCCAGGATACCCTTCACCATGGTCCACTGTTCGTCCGGGTTCTCGAGGCAGTAGAGGTGGTCCTGGCGTCTCAGTCGGTTCGGGATCTGGGCGATGAGGCAGTGCAGGTGATGACCCAGGGGAAAGTCGAGGTGGAGATGCTTTTCTATGATCTTGACCATAGGACGGCGCTCGGGCTAAGGGGCTAGAAAAGGAGCTAATGGCTAAGGGCTAAGGGCAAGAGGCTAAGGGATCATTAGCTATTTGTCTTATACGTTTTATACGGGCTGGCGGTATGGTCTTCTTTTTTCCTTTAGCCTTTAGCCCTTGGCCCTTAGCCCCGGGAATACTTTCCCGAGTATGAAGCTGGCGCCGGCGGGGATCCTGTACTTATCGAGTTCCTCCGGGCGCACCCAGCGTGCTTCGGCGACCTCGCTGTCATTGTGCTTGACGTCGCAGTAAAGAGGGGTGCACCGGTAGTAGATGATGATGAAGTGATAGTTGTCGGCTCCGGGGGTCACGTGCTCGAAAACATCTATCAAATCGCCGACTTCTACCTCCAGGCCGACCTCCTCCCACACCTCGCGCTTCAGCGCCTCGACGATCGGCTCGCCGAGGTCGATCTTCCCCCCCGGCATGACCCATTCGCCCTGGAAGGGCGGGACGTTTCTCCGGGTAAGGAGGATCTGATCATCACCGTCAACGATGACGGCGACGACCGAGGTGACTATATGACCCGCCTTGAAAGGTTGCTGCTCCATATAAGCGGATAGGGGCACGATGCTCTCGTGCCCCTATTACCTCCTGAAGTGACCTTATACCTTATTTTTTCTTGTTCGCCTGCATCAGGGAGCGGATTCTCAGCCTGAGCGAGTTGAGCTTGATGAAGCCCTCGGCGTCCTGCTGGTTGTAGACCTGATCCTTCTCGAAGGTGGCGAAGTCGAGGTTGAAGAGGGAGTCGGTCTCCGACTTCCTCCCAACGGTGCGGCAGTGGCCCTTGTAGAGCTTGACGCGGGCGACGCCGTTGACGGTCTTCTGGGACTCGTCGATCAGCGTCTGCAGCATCTCGCGCTCGGGAGCGAACCAGTAGCCGTTGTAGACCATCTCGGCGTAGCGCGGGATCAGCGAGTCGCGCAGGTGCATGACCTCGCGGTCCATGGTGATCTGCTCGACCGCCATGTGGGCTTCCCTGAGGATGGTGCCGCCCGGGGTCTCGTAGACGCCGCGGGACTTCATGCCGACCGAGCGGTTTTCCAGCAGGTCGACGCGGCCGATGCCGTGCTCGCCGCCCAGCACGTTCAGGTGGGCCAGGAGCTGAGCCGGGGACATTCTCTCGCCGTCGACTGCGACAGCATTGCCCTTCTCGAACTCGATCTCGATGTACTGCGGCTTGTTGGGCGCCTTTTCCGGCGACTTGGTCAGCACGTACATGTTCTCGGGCGCCTCGAGCCAGGTGTCCTCAAGGATGCCGCCTTCGAAGGAGATGTGCAGCAGGTTGCGGTCGCTGGACCAGGGACGCTTCTTGGTGATCGGGATCGGGATCCCGTTCTTCTTGGCGTAGTTGATCAGCGCCTGGCGGCTGTTCAGCTTCCATTCCCTCCAGGGAGCGATAACGGTGATGGCCGGGTTGAAGTGGTAGTAGCCGAGCTCGAAGCGGACCTGGTCGTTGCCCTTGCCGGTGGCGCCGTGGGAAACGGCGTCGCAGCCCTCGATGGCGGCGATCTCCATCTGGCGCTTGGCGATCAGCGGACGGGCGATCGAAGTGCCGAGCAGGTAGTGCCCTTCGTAGATGGCGTTGGCGCGGAACATCGGGAAGACGAAGTCGCGCACGAACTCTTCGCGCAGGTCGTCGATGTAGACCTTATCGGCGCCCGTTGCGAAAGCCTTGTCGCGGATCGGGTCCAACTCATCGCCCTGGCCGAGGTCGGCGGAGAAGGTCACGACCTCGCAGCCGTACTCGTTCTTGAGCCACTTGAGGATGATGGAGGTATCCAGCCCGCCGGAATAGGCGAGGACGATCTTTTTCACTTCTTTCTTAGCCATGGGTTCTCCTTAAGGTTTTTTATATACTAGTTCTTCCAGGACAGGCGCCAGATCTCTTTGCACTTCAGGCAGGTCGTCCTGTATCGTGCTCCAGACCGTCTCAACTGATATCCCAAAATATTCGTGGATCAGCTTGTCCCGCATTCCCGCAATCAGCCTCCATGGAACGCACGGGAACTGAAGTCTGATCGATTCATCTATGTGTTTTGCTGCTTCACCGAGAATCTCAAAGGCCCTGATTGTTGCATAGAGCGTCTTCTTGTCGTTGGTGAACTCTTCATAGGTCATGCCACCAGTGAACTCAAGGATGCTCTCAACGGCATCACTCATATCTATCAGATAGTCCCGGACATCTCTGTAGTCAGACATACTGGACTTCTCGCAGGATAACCTTGCCTATGTACGGCTTGAGAGATTTCCTGGCGACAAGATCAACCTTCGTGCCACCAAAAAGCTGCTCAAGGTGGTACTCCAGAGACATGAACTTCATGAGCCCGATGGGACGACTGAATTCGACCAGCACATCGACGTCACTGTCCTCACGCGCTTCGCCACGGACGACGGAACCAAAAATGCCGATTTCGCTGACTGCGAATTGTTCGGACAACTCCACCTTATGATCCCGGATGATCTCTTTTATTTCGTTTAGAGGTTTCATCTCACAAGGCTCCCAAAAGCTGTTGTTACCTCACTTCATCAGCGTAGCCATGATGGCCTTCTGTACGTGCAGGCGGTTTTCAGCCTCGTCCCAGACGGCGGAGTGGGGACCTTCGATGACGCCGTCGGTGATCTCCTCGCCGCGGTGGGCCGGGAGGCAGTGCAGCACGATCGACTTCTGGTTGGCCAATCCGACCAACTCCTCGTTGAGCTGGAAACCGACGAATGCCTTCTCGCGGATTTTCTGCTCCTCTTCCTGCCCCATGCTCGCCCAGACGTCGGTATTGATGACATCGGCGCCTTTGACTGCTTCCTTCGGATCGCGGGTCACCACGATCTTGGAGCTGCCGTTGGCGCGGGCCCACTCCAACACCTTCGGGTCGGGATCGTACCCTTCGGGGCAGGCGAGGGCGAGGTCGAAGCCGAAGATGGCGGCGGCCTCGATCCAGGTATTGGCCATGTTGTTGCCGTCCCCGATCCAGGCGAACTTGAGCCCCTCGTAGCTCCCCTTGTGCTCGATCACGGTGAAGATGTCGGCCATGATCTGGCAGGGGTGGTGGAGGTCGGTAAGGCCGTTGATGACCGGGATCGATGCGTATTTGGCGAACTCTTCCACCGTCTCCTGGGCGAAGGTGCGGATCATGACGCCGTCGCAGTAGCGGGCGATGACACGGGCGGTGTCCTTGATCGGCTCGCCGCGTCCCATCTGGGAGTCCTTCCCGGAGATGAAGAGCGGGTGCCCGCCCAGCTGGTAGAACCCTACTTCGAAGGAGATCCTGGTCCGGGTCGAGGACTTCTCGAAGATCATGGCCAGCGTCTTGCCCTTGAGCAGGTGGTGCTCGATGCCGCTCTTCTGCTTTTGCTTGAGCTCTTTGGTCAGCGCTAAGATCGCGTCGAGTTCCGCCTTCGAGAAGTGGCTCAGGGCGAGGAAATCTTTTTTCATATGCTGGCGTCTCTCTTCTTTATTTTAATGGACCGTCGCGGTCGTCAGCTTTTTGTTACAACGTGATCCGCGGGTTCGCGCCCGGAAGGGCGCTCCTACGGCACTGCCCGGAGCGTCCCCCCCTTGTCAAAGGGGGGACAGGGGGGATTTGCCTTTCGAGCCCCTTACTTCATCTCCTCGAGTATGTCACTCAGGATCGAGAGCATATCGTCCACTTCCTTCTTGCCCACAATGAGGGGCGGAACGAAACGGAGCACCTTGTCCTGGGCGCAGTTCAGGAGCAGCCCGCGCTCCAGCGCCTTTTTCACGATGTCGCCGCCCGGGATGGAAAGCTCCGCCCCGATCATGAGGCCGATACCGCGGACGTCGGTGATCACCGGGAACTTCCGCTGCAGGGCCTCGAGCTCTCCCATCAGGTACTCACCGATCTCGCAGGCCCTGTTGAGAATACCCTCACCCAGGATGACCTGAAGGGTGGCGACTCCCGCGGCAGTTACCAACGGATTGCCGCCGAAGGTCGAACCGTGGGTGCCCGGGCTGAAGGCTGCGGCGAGCTCGTCGGTCGCCAGCATGGTCCCGATCGGGGCTCCGCCTGCCAGCGCCTTGGCCAAGGTCATGATGTCCGGGGTCACTCCGAAATGTTCATAGGCGAAAAGCTTGCCGGTCCGGCCCATCCCTACCTGTACTTCGTCGAAAATCAGGATGAGGCCGTTCTCGTCGCAGATCCGGCGGACTTCCTGAAGGTAGTCGGCATCGGGGACCACGACCCCGCCTTCGCCCTGGATCGGCTCCAGCATGACGGCGCAGGTGCAGGGGGAGATGGCGGCGCGCAGCGCGGTGGCGTCATTGAACGGCACGTGGCGGAAACCGTGCAGCAGCGGATCGAAGAATTTCTGGACCTTTTCCTGCCCGGTGGCCGAGACGGTCGCCATGGTCCTTCCGTGGAAGGAAGAGATGGCGGTGATGATCTCGTAGCGGTCGAGGCCGTACTTCTCGCGGCTGTACTTGCGGGCCAGCTTGATGGCGGCTTCGTTGGCCTCGGCTCCGGAGTTGCAGAAGAAGGCCTTATCGGCGAAGCTGTGGCTGCAAAGGAGTTCGGCGAGTTCGATCTGCTGCGGGATGTGGTAGTAGTTCGAGCAGTGGATCAGCTCGGCAGCCTGCTTCGCCAGCGCCGCGGTGACGGCGGGATGGCAGTGCCCGAGGTTGTTGACGGCGACGCCAGCCAGGAAGTCGAGGTACTTCTTCCCGTCCGCATCCCACAGGTAGCAACCCTCGCCCTTGACCGGGACCAGGGGGTAGCGGCCGTAAGTCTTCATTATGTATCTGTCTGACTTCTCAATCCACGCTGCTGAATTCATTGCTGTACTCCTTTTCTTCTAAGCCTCTATCTCCGTCCCGATCCCCACGTTGGTGAAGATCTCCAGCAGGATGGCGTGCTCGATCCTGCCGTCGACGATGTGGGCCTTCTTTACCCCGGCGGCGAGGGCGTCGGTGCAGCAGGTGACCTTGGGGATCATCCCGCCGGTGACGGTGCCGTTGTCGATCAGCGCCGGTACCTTGGCGAGGGAAATGCTCGACAGCAACTCCCCTTCCTTGTTCTTCACCCCCGAAACGTCGGTCAGCAGGATCAGTTTCTCGGCATTGAGGGCCGCCGCTACTTTCCCGGCCACCACGTCGGCGTTGATGTTGTAGCTCTGTCCGTCGCGCCCTACGCCGATGGGGGCTATGACCGGGATGAAGCCGCCCTTCTCCAGCGCCTGGAGCAGGGCGGGGTTGACCTCGATGATGTCGCCGACATAGCCGATGTCGACCTTCTCCACGCTGCCGTCGTCCTGCCGGATCTCCTGCAGGAGTTTCTCGCAGATCAGCAGATCGCCGTCCTTCCCGGATACGCCCGCGGCGCGACCGCCGCTCTGGTTGATGTAGCCGACCACTTCGCGGTTGACCTGGCCGGTCAGCACCATCTCCACCACGCCCATGGTCTCGGCGTCGGTGACCCTCATACCCTTGACGAATTCGGAGACGATGCCGTAGCGCTTCAGTGTCTCGTTGATCTGCGGACCGCCGCCGTGTACGACAACGATGTTTATGCCTATGTATTTGAGAAGGATGACGTCCAGTGCAAAGGACTTTCTCAACTTCTCGTCGGCCATTGCGTGGCCGCCGTACTTGATGACGATGGTCTTTCCGGAAAAACGTCTGATATAGGGAAGAGCCTCCATGAGAGTGCTCGCCTTCTCTATGAGTTTCTGCATGACTGCCTCTGAATGGTTAGTTCTGCATGGAAAGAGGCTAATATAGCAGATAGGGGGAAATAATCAACTTCAAAGAGGGGTGAATTTGGCAGGTTCAGGGGCTGTTGCTGACTTTGGTGGGGATGCTTATCACTACCTTGGTCCCGACGTCCGGCTCGCTCTGGATGGAGATGCTGCCGCCGTGCATCCTTATGAATTCGCGGGCATAGAAGAGTCCGAGTCCGAAGCCGCGGATCTGGCCGGTCCTGTCGACGTCGACCTGATAGAACTTCTCGAAAACCTTCGGGAGTTCCTCTTTGGCTATGCCGATCCCCTCGTCCTCGATGGTGATCTGGCAGCTGTCGCCCACGCTCTTCAGCCCGATACGGATCGTCCCCTCGTCGCCGGAGAACTTCACGGCGTTGTCGATCACCTGCTGGATCGAGAAGGCGATCCTGTCGCGGTCCAGAAGGAGCTCCGGCACCTTGTCCAGTTCGATGACGGCGGAGATGCCGGGCTTTGCCAGCAACTCCCTCGCCCCCTTGACCAGCTTGGTGATCAGCGCGTTCAGGTCGCAACCCTGGAGCTGCAACCCGCCACCGGTATCCATGAGCGTGGAGAAGTTGAGGAGATCGCCCACCAGCTTGCCGAGGTAGCAGGCTTCCTCGTAGATGAGGCCGATGTTTTCCCTGGTCATTTCGTCGTCCGGGTCGTAGACGCCGGCGGCGAGGTTCTGGAGGAAGAGGGAGATGGAGGTGATAGGGGTGCGGAATTTGTGGGATATCAGGGAGAGGAAGTTGGTCTTGAACTGGTCCAGGTTCTTGAGGTTGGCAATCTCCTCTTTGAGCGCCTTCTTGACCAGCGCCTTGTCGACCGCGCTCTTCAGTTGCAGCAGGTTGAGCGGCTTGGTGATGAAATCGTCGGCGTCGGCTTTGAGGGCCTTGAGGATCAGTTCCTTGTCGGCGAAGCCGGTCATGATGATGACCACCACTGTCGGCTCCCGGTCCTTCACCCTCTTAAGGAGCTCGAGACCGTCGACCCTCGGCATCATCACGTCGGTGAGGATGACGTCGATCCCGCCGCGCCCGAAGATCTCCTGCGCCTCCTCGCCGTCAGCCGCCTCGACCACGTTGTAGTCGCGCAGGGCCCTCATGCAGAGGTCGCGGATCACCGGCTCGTCGTCGACGATCAGCAGGGTCTTTCGCTCCCTGTCCTGGACCAGCGCCTGGTCCGATTGCTGGGTGAGTTCGAACATGCGTACTTCACCTCTTTCAGAAGTCCCCCTTTGGCAAGGGGGGATTCAGGGGGATTTGCCGCTGCCGGTAAAGGCAAATCTCCCCCCTTTGTCAAGGGGGGGAGGTAAACGCCTAGACCTAGCCGATGATCTGGTAAACCGCCTCCAGCGCCTCGGCGAGGTTCTCCGGTTTGGAGCCGCCGGCCTGGGCCAGCTCGGGCTTGCCGCCGCCGTTGCCGCCCACGATGGGGGCGATGGCCTTGATGATGTCGCCGGCCTTCCAGCGCGAGGTGAGATCGGAGGTCACGGCGACCAGCAGGTTGGCCTTGACGCCGTCGCTGGTGCCGAGCACGATGACGCCGGAGCCGATCCGCTCCTTCAGCGTATCGGAGAGCTCCCTCAGCCCCTTGGCGTCGCCGTCGACCTTGACCGAGAGGACCTTGATGCCGTTTTGCTCGCGGACCCGCTGGATGAGGTCGGCCGACTTGGAAGCGTTCAGCCGCGCCTGCAGCGCCTCGAGTTCCTTCTGCAGCTCGCGCTGGTTGGCCAGGAGCTTGTCGACCTTGTCCAGCACCGTGCCGCTTTCGGCCTTCACCAGTGCCGCGACGCCGCGCTGCTCGTCCTCGAGCCCGTGCACGAAGGCCAGCGCGCCGGTGCCGGTCTGGGCCTCGATCCTTCTCACCCCGGCTGCGATGCCGACTTCGGAGACGAGCTTGAAGAAGCCGATCTCGCCCGCGCCATGCACGTGGGTGCCGCCGCAGAGCTCGCTGCTCACGTCACCGACCCTGACGACTCGGACCACATCGCCGTACTTTTCGCCGAAGAGTGCGGTTGCGCCGGAGGCAAGCGCCTCGGAGGCCGCCATCTCGCGGGACTCCACGCCGGAGTTCTCCATGATGTAGCCGTTCACCAGCGTTTCCACCCTTCTGATCTCGCCCGGAGTCATGGCCGAGAAGTGGGTGAAGTCGAAACGCAGGCGGTCCGGAGCAACGAGGGAGCCCGCCTGCTTCACGTGGTCGCCCAGCACTTCCCTGAGGGCGGCCTGCAGCAGGTGGGTCGCGGTGTGATTCCTGGCCGTCGCCGCGCGCCTGGCGGTGTCGACCTTGAGATCGCCAGCCTCGTTCACCCTGACGCTGCCGGAGGTGATCTTGCCGCGGTGAACGATGAGATCGGGGTAGGGGCGGGAGGTGGAGCTGATTTCGACATGGCCGGAGCCGGTGGAGATCCAGCCGGTGTCGCCGGCCTGCCCGCCGGACTCGCCGTAGAACGGGGTGGTGGCGGTGATGATCTCGACCTCGTCGCCCTCGTGGGCCTCTTCGACCACGATGCCGTCCTTGATGATGGCGCTGATCGGGGAGTAGGCGGTCCGCTCGGAGTAGCCGACGAAGTTGCTGGTGATGCCGGTGCCGTGCAGCTCCTTGAAGATGGAGGCAAGCCCTTCCTCGCCGGAGCCTTTCCAGTTCTCTCTGGCCTTCATCCTCTGCCTGTCCATGCAGAGGGCGAATCCGTCCTCGTCGAGGGTGAATCCTTCGGCCTCGACGATATCAGCGGTGAGGTCGACCGGGAAGCCGAAGGTGTCGTAGAGCTTGAAGACGACCTCGCCGGAGATCACCTTCTCACCGGCAGCTTTCAGGCGGGCAGTCTCGTCATTGAGGATGGCCAGGCCGCGGTCCAGCGTCTCGGCGAAGCGCTGCTCCTCGGCGTGGATCACCTTCTTCACGTAGCTTTCGCGCTCCAGGAGTTCCGGATAAGCGTCTGCCATCATGAGGTTGACGGCGTCCACGACCTTGTACATGACGGGATCGCTGATGCCCAGCATCTTGGCGTGGCGGGCGGCGCGGCGCATGATGCGCCTCAGCACGTAGCCTCGCCCCTCGTTGCTGGGAAGGACGCCGTCGCAGATCAGGAAGGTGATGGCGCGGGAGTGGTCGGCCATGACGCGCATGGAGACGTCGTCCTTCTCGTCGGCGCGGTATTTCTTCCCGGAGAGGGTCTCGATGTGGCGGATGATCCCCTGCAGCAGGTCGGTGTCGTAGTTGGAGGTCACACCCTGCATGACGGCGGAGACGCGCTCCAGGCCCATGCCGGTATCGACCGAGGGTTTGGGAAGGGGCGCGAGGGTGCCGTCCTTGTCGCGGTTGAACTGCATGAAGACGTTGTTCCAGATCTCCATGTAGCGGTCGCAGTCGCAGCCGACCGCGCAGTCGGGGCTGCCGCAACCGGTCCCGGGGCCGTTGTCCCAGAAGATCTCGGTGCAGGGTCCGCACGGACCGGTGTCGCCCATCGACCAGAAGTTGTCCTTCTCGCCGAAGCGGTAGATCCGTTCCTTGGGCACCCCTTCCTGCTCGTGCCAGATGGCCGCCGCCTCGTCGTCGTCATTGTAGACCGTCACGTAGAGCCGGTCCTTCGACAGGCCCAGGTCGCCGGTGAGGAATTCCCAGGCAAAGGCGATGGCCTCCTTCTTGAAGTAGTCGCCGAAGGAGAAGTTGCCCAGCATCTCGAAGAAGGTGTGGTGCCTGGCGGTGCGGCCGACGTTCTCGAGGTCGTTGTGCTTGCCCCCGGCGCGCACGCACTTCTGCGAGGAGACCGCCCTCACGTAGTCCCGCTTTTCGAGACCGAGGAAGGTATCCTTGAACTGGTTCATCCCTGCGTTGGTGAAAAGGAGGGTCGGGTCATTTTTGGGGATGAGGTTTGAACTCTCCACCAAGGTGTGTCCCTTTTTCTGGAAGTACTCGAAGAACTTGGCCCGGATCTCTCTGCCTGTCATGTAAACCTCAATAAAATTAAATTATTCAGCAATCAAAATAAAGTCTGTGTCGTTTTCCTTCCCCCATTAAAAGGGGGGATGTGCCTCTTGGCCGTCACAATCAAATCCCCCTAAATCCCCCTTTTTCAAAGGGGGACTGGAGTTTGATCCGATTCGATCAGATTCTAATCCCGCGCGTAACATGCCGCGTGGATGCAGAAGGTACAAGGCCAGGTTTTATTCACCCTTCACCCTTCACCTTTCACGGTTTTAAGCCTTTCAAAGATGGCCGAGAGCGAGAACCCTTTTCTCTGCAGGTATGCCACCACCCTGCGCCGCTCCTTCTCTGTTGCCGTCTCGGGATCGAACCCCGCGAAACGCCGCCCGACGAGATCCGACAGCAGTTCCCTTTCACTGAACTCCCGGTCGATCTCGGCAAGGACCTCGCTTACTATCCCGGCAGCCACTCCGCGCCGGGCCAGTTCCAGCTTAAGCCGTGGTCCGTACCCCCTGCCGTTCCTGATGGCGGAAGAGGCGAAGTGGCGGGCGAAGCGGGCGTCATCGAGGTAACCGAGCTCTCTCAGCCTCTCCACCGTCTCCTCGATCCCCCCTCCCTCGTACCCCTTCTCCTTGAGCTTTCTCCTTAGCTCCGCCTCCGAATGGTCGCGCAGCGCGAGTATCCTCAGGCCAGAGTCGAAAGAGGATCCCTGCTTCACCTAGTACTTCTCGATGACCATCTCTCCGCCCTTATCCTTCTCCGGTTCATCCTTGGTGAAGTCGTCCCAGGTGGAGTTCGAGGTGGAGGAGATGCCCGATACCTTCAGGGCGAAGTCGTCGGGGTTGCTGGACTGCCTGAGGGCCTCCTCGTAGCTGATGAGCTTCTTGGTGAGCAGCTGCATGAGCGACTGGTCGAAGGTCTGCATCCCGTAGGTCGTGAATCCCTGGGCGATGGCGTCGGGGATCTGCTTGGTCTTTTCCTCGTCGTCGATGCAGTCCTTGATGCGCGCGGTGCCGATCATGATCTCGACCGCCGGCACGCGCCCCTTGGTGTCGGCCCGAGGCACCAGCCGCTGCGAGACGACCCCCCTCAGGATCCCCGAGAGCTGCATCCTGACCTGCCTCTGGTGGAAGGGGGGGAAGACCGAGATGATCCTGTTGATGGTCTCGGCGGCGTCCAGGGTGTGCAGGGTGGAAAGCACCAGGTGCCCCGTCTCCGCGGCGGTCAGCGCGATCTCGATGGTCTCGTAGTCGCGCATCTCGCCGACCAGGATCACGTCCGGGTCCTGCCGCAGCGAAGAGGTGAGGGCTTTGCCGAAGTTGAGGGTGTCGAAGCCGACTTCTCGCTGGCTGATGATGCTCTTCTTGTCCTTGTGCAGGTATTCGACCGGGTCCTCGATGGTGATGATGTTGCAGGTCCGGTTCTCATTGATGTAGTCGAGCATGGAGGCGAGGGTGGTCGACTTGCCGCTGCCGGTGGTTCCGGTGACCAGGACCAGCCCGCGATGCTCCAGTGCCAGCTTCTTCAGCACCGGCGGGAGGTTCAGCGACTCCATGGTCGGGATGGCGATCGGGATGGCCCTGAGGACCATGGCGGTGGTGCCCCTCTGGGCGAAGACGTTGACCCTGAAGCGCCCGAGCCCCGGGACACCGTAGGCGAGGTCGGATTCGAAGTTGTCTTCGAAGATCTTCTTCTGCCTGTCGTTCATGATGCTGAGGGCCATATTCCGGACGCCATCGGCCGTCAGCCTCTCGGCGTTCGGTATGGCCCTCAACTGTCCGTCTATCCTTACGATCGGGGGGATGCCCGCCTTGAGGTGGACGTCCGACCCTTTCGCCTTCATGGCTATGGCCAGTATTTCGTTTAATTCCATATATTAGAGTGCGGGCGCCGCGGCTTCCGGAGCAAGAAGCTTGGCCCTGATTTCCGCGGTCATTTCCGGGTGCTCCTTCAGGAACATCCGGGAATTCTCGCGGCCCTGGCCGATGCGCTCCTTGCCATAGGAGAACCAGGCGCCGCTCTTCTCCACCACGTTGCGCTCCACGGCCAGGTCGAGGACGTCCCCTTCCTTGGAGATGCCTTCGCCGTAGAGGATGTCGAATTCAACCTCTTTGAAGGGAGGGGCTACCTTGTTCTTGACCACCTTGACGCGGGTGCGCGAGCCGATCATGTCGTTGCCCTGCTTGAGGGCGGCGATCTTGCGGATGTCCATCCTGACCGAGGCGTAGAACTTGAGCGCGTTGCCGCCGGTGGTGGTCTCGGGGTTGCCGAACATCACGCCGATCTTCATCCTGATCTGGTTGATGAAGATCACGCAGCAGTTGGACTTGGAGATGATGCCGGTCAGCTTCCTGAGGGCCTGGGACATCAGTCGCGCCTGCAGGCCCATGTGGGAATCGCCCATGTCACCCTCGATCTCGGCCTTCGGCACCAGGGCCGCAACCGAGTCGATGACCAGGACGTCGATGGCGCCGCTTCTCACCAGGGTCTCGGCGATCTCCAGTGCCTGCTCGCCGGTATCCGGCTGGGAGACCAGCAGGTCGTCGGTCTTGACGCCGAGCTTCCTGGCGTAGCCTATGTCGAGCGCGTGCTCCGCGTCGACGAAAGCGGCTATGCCGCCAAGCTTCATGGCTTCGGCGATGATGTGCAGTGCCAGGGTGGTCTTGCCGGAGGATTCCGGTCCGAAGATCTCGATGACGCGGCCGCGGGGGACCCCGCCGACGCCGAGTGCGAGGTCAAGCGACAGCGAGCCGGTCGGGATCGCGGCTACGTCCGGAAGGGCCTCGTCGTTGCCGAGTCTCATGATGGCACCCTTGCCGAATTGCTTCTCTATCTGGCTTAGTGCCAGGTCTATCGCTTTTTCCTTGTCGAGCATCGGTGATATCTCCTCTTGCCGTAATATCTTCCACACATAGCACAACCTCTAGCGCCATTTCAAGCTGAACATCGAAAAGGTCTTTTATCTGCACCTCCCGCCGACGGGGGATGCCGTAGGGGGGATTCAGCGCGGTGTCCGGCGATGATCCCCCTCTCCAGCCGGGGGCGGGAAGACTTCTGCAGCTTCCTTCGGTGGCCGGAGGGGCCATGCCTTAAAAGAGGGCCGGCTGGCTCAGCTCCTGCTCCAGCGGCAGCAAAAGGAAGAACGAGCTCCCCGCCGTGCTCTCGACCCAGACCATTCCGCCGTGAGCTTCCACCATGCCTTTGACCATGGCCAGGCCCAGGCCAGCCCCCTTGCCGTGGATCATGCTGCTGCCGCTCGAGTGATGCCGGATGTCTCCCACCTCGTAGAAGATTTCGAATATCCCCTGCTGTTCCTCCGGGGGAACCCCGATGCCGCGGTCACGGACCTCCACCTGCAAATAGCAGCGATCGCCGCAGCGCTTGAGGAACTCCGCGTTGAATCTCTCCAGGGTCTCCCGCCGCTTTAACAGCGCACTTTTCTCCACTACCTTGCCGCAGACCTCGATCTCGCTCCCCTCCGGGCCGAACTTCATGGCGTTTACCAGCAGCTCCCCGAAGATCCGCTCCAGGTACTCGCGGTCCGCGTCGAAGAAGGGGATCGTTTCCAGGTCTACCAGCCTCACCGTCTGTTTCCGTTCCTCCAGCTGGTGCTTGAGGTTCTCCTGCATCAACTCCAGGAACTGCTTCAGGTGCACCGCCGACGGCTCGAGCTCGTCACCTTGCGCCTCCAGCCTGATCAGCTTCAGAAGGTCCGCCACCAGCTCCTTGAGCCTCAGCCCCCCGTCCCGGACCATCTGCAGCACCTCGGCGGAGTCGCCGGTTGCCGAGTTCTGCAGCAGATGATCGGCGCCGGAGATGATGCTGGTGAGGGGGGTGTTGAACTCATGCGAGACCATCCCCAGGAACTGGTTCTTCATGCGGTCCAGTCGGCTCAGCTCGAGGTTGGCCTGCTCCACCAGCGCAAGGTTCCGCTTTAGCTTGATTTCGGAGACGGAGAGGTTGTGGCTGGTCTTTTCCAGGAGGTGGTGCGAGCGGAGGAGTTCGGCGCTCTTCCAGTTCAGCTCGGCGAAGAGCCGGTTCTTCTCCACCGCGTTGGCGACCTGCTTGCCCACGCTCTCCAGGAAGCGGAGTTCCTCCTCCGAATAGTGTTGCGGGGATGGGTGCATGAGGTGCATCACGCCGATCAGGTGCCCCTGGACCGTGAGGGGGACCGAGGTGAGGCAGCCCCACCCGTCGGCTGCGGCGCTGGAGAATAACGCGTCGTCGGCATGGCAGCGGACATGGACGTTCCGGAAACGCTGCGGGGCTGTCGCGATGAAGGCGGCGATCATCTTTCCCAACTGCGCCGAGACCTCCCGGGAGGCGGAGAGCTGCGGAGGCTCGTCCGAGGGGCCCAGCAGGTGGATGGTGCCGCCGCCGGCCTGGAAGAGCTCGATGATGTCGGCCAACGTCTCCTGCGGGACGCCATCGAGGCCCAGCCCGTGGTTCATGCCGGTCAGGATGTCGTTGAGGATGGAGAGCTCGCGGTTTCTCTGCCAGATCTCCTTCTCGGCCCGCTTTTTGTCGGTGATGTCCCTCAGGATGCAGTGGACGACTTGCTGGTCGCCTAGATCGATCAGTCTCCCGTCGATCTCCCCCAAGAAGAGCGAGCCGTCCTTTCTCTGGAACTGGAGTGCTTCGGTGCTACCCCGGCCGTAGCGTTTCAGCTGGAAGACGAAGGAGCGGAACTTCTCGTGCTCGTCCGCGGGGAGCAGTTCGCGCCCCATCATGGAGCAGAGCTCCGCCTTGGTGAAACCGAGCAGCTCGGTACCCTTACGGTTGGCTTCTTGGAGGACGCCGCTTTCCGCATTGAAGACGAAGATGGCATTCCCCGCTCCCTCCAGCAGTGACTTGTAGCGGCGCGCCGCCTTGGCCACCTCCTGCTGCATTCCCGTGATTTCCCGGCGCAGGCCGGTCAGGACGCGCCCCTCCCTGTTCCGCATGGTTACGGAAAGGATGAGCAGCGTGGTCGCAAGCGAGAGGGTGGCGGCAAGATGGATCCCTACCGGCAGCGCGATGTGGCGCTCGACCCAAAAGAGCAGGGACTCGCAGACGATCAGCAGTGTGAGTGGTGCAAAGTGCAAGGCGGATCCCCCTGTACCAGCGATAACTACTCACGCAAAGCCGCAAAGACGCAAAGGTGTAAAGATTGAAAGGCGGAAGCTGCAAAGATTGTGAAGCTGGAGCTGCAAAGACTGAAACCAGAAGCTGCAAAGACTGAAACCAGAAGCTGCAAAGATGGAAGCTGGGACCTGAAAGTTAAGCTGAGAGAAAAGCTGCACGAATCCCTCCTCCCCTGGCGGGAGGGGCGAGGGGGTGGGGGAAGGTGCCATTATTCTTCCCCTAAAGCCGCCAGGTACGTCCGCAGCCAGTCAAGTGCGGTAAAGCAGGTGATCTCCCGGACCCTTTGACGGTCGCCGTGGAAGTTGTACCTGTCGACCCGGCACGAGGTGGCGTCGGCCAGGGCCATGAAGACGGTGCCGACCGGCTTGTCCGGCGTCCCCCCGTCAGGGCCGGCGATCCCGGTGACGGAGAGGGCCAGGTCGCTTCCCGCCGCCTGCCGGGCCCCGCCGGCCATGGCGCAGGCGACCTCGGCGCTTACCGCCCCTTTGGAATCGATCAGCCCGGCCGGGACCCCGATCATCCTGGTCTTGGCCGCGTTGCTGTAGGTGACGTTCCCCTCGAGGAAATAGGCGGAACTCCCGGCCTGCGAGGTGATGCGAGCCGCTATCATGCCACCGGTGCACGATTCGGCCAGCGCGAGAGTGAGCCCGCTCCTCCTGAACAAGGAGGCGAGGACGTCGTCGATGGTCTGGTCGCCCTCCGCGAATAACTCAGCCGGGAAGCGCCCGCGGATCTCTTCCGCCGCCGCATCCAGCAGGTCCTCGTGCAGGGACGGCGCGCGGAGGATCAGGTCGACCTCGGGGAACTTCACGCAGTACGCGAGCTGGACGGGAGAGCCTTCGGCGATGGAGCCTTCCAGCCTGGCGGCGACGGCGGCCTCTGAGATGCCGAAAAGCTTGAGGGTGATCCTTCTCCATCCCGGGCTCCCATTCCTCGCCAGGGCCGGCAGCACCGTCTCCCCGAGCATCGCTTCCATCTCGAAAGGAACCCCCGGGAGGAAAAAGAGCTCCGCCCCTTCCACCTTCACGTTGAAGCCGCAGGCGGTGCCGAGCGGGTTGGGGATTAGTGAGCAGCCTTTCGGGACCATCGCCTGCCGGCGGTTTCCCGGGTGCAGCCCGCCGGAAACCCGTGCCGAAAAGCGCGCCAGGTGTTCGACCGCCTCATCGGAGAGTTCGAGCACAGTCCCCGCTGCCTGTGCCGCGGCCTCGGCCGTCACATCGTCGGGGGTGGGTCCGAGTCCCCCGGTGACGATCACCGCATCGCCGGTCGAGGCCAGTTCCCTCAGCGCCGAAACTATCGCCTCCCGGTCGTCACCCACGGTCAGGTGTCTCGATACCCGCATCCCGGCGTCGTACACCTTGGCCGCGATGTGGGAGGCGTTGGTATCGACGACCTCGCCGCAGAGAAGCTCGTCGCCGATGGAGAGGGTCGATATCTTCACAGGAACCTCAAGACGAGGTGGGTGGCGAGGCAGGCGTAGAGCCCGGCGAAAACGTCGTCCAGTACCACCCCGTAGCCGTTTTTGAGCGAGCGGTCGAACCAGCGGGCCGGCTGCGGCTTGGTGATGTCGAAGATCCGGAAGAGGAAAAAGCCGATCCAGATCGCCTTCCACGAGAGCGGCACGGCAGTCATGGTGACGAGGTAGCCAGCCACCTCATCGATCACTATCTTGCCCGAGTCGTGTTCGCCGAAAAGAGCCTCGGCCTGGCCGGCTACCCAGCAGGCGAATACTGTGAAGGCCACGGTAGTCAGGATATAAAGGGGTAGCGAAAGCTGGGCGAGCACCAGGTAAAAGATGATGGCGCCGAGAGTCCCGACGGTCCCGGAGGCTATGGGGGAAAAGCCGGTGCCAAACCAGGTGGCGGCGATGAGAATGAACGCCTTCATGCCTTCCAGGTCTCCCTTTCCACGGTCCTGTACACCTCTATGAGCGGCAGCGAGCGCGCCACGGCAATCTCGCGGCACGATTCATACTCCGGCGCCACCCGTCCGTCTTCCAGCACCTTCACCCTCACCGTTCCCAGCGACGTCTCCCGCTCCTCGATGTTGCGGGCGAGGGTGATGCGCCGGACCGGGTAGTAGCGGACCCCTATGGTGGACGATTCGGAGAGGATGATTCCCGAGAGCTTCTGCAGGTCATCCTTGGCCGCGATCACGGTGAGCCGCGTGGCGGGACGGTTCTTCTTCATCTGCAGCGGGCTGAAGGCCACGTCCAGAGCGCCGGCCTCGAGGAGTCTTTCCATGAGGAATCCGAAGAGCTCCGGGTTCATGTCGTCGATGTGGGTCTCGATGACCAGGACTTCCTCCTCCGCCCTCTCCCCCGTTTCCCCGTCCTCACCCAGCACCAGGCGAAGGAGGTTCGGCACCTCCGCGAAATCCTTTTCCCCCGCGCCGTATCCCATCCCCTTCACCGTCATGGGGGGCGGCGGGCCGAAGGATTCGGCGAGCGAGGCGACGATGGCCGCACCGGTCGGGGTCACGCGCTCGCCCTCGCCGATGTCGCCGGAGAGGGGGATACCCTGCATGAGATGCGCGGTGGCGGGCGCCGGAACGGGGAGCCGCCCATGGGCGGTGTGGATGAACCCGCGGCCGAAGGGGAGGGGGGAGGCGTAGATCTTCTCTATCCCGAGGTAGTCGAGCCCGATGGCGGTGCCGACGATATCGACGATGGAATCGATGGCGCCGACCTCGTGGAAGTGGACCCGCTCCAGGGGGACGCCGTGGACGGCGGCCTCGGCCTCCGCCAGTCTCCTGAAGATCCGCTGCGCCAGTTCCTTGACCCGCGGCTTCAGGGGGGCCGCCTCGATCATCTTCTCGATGCCGCAGTAGTGGCGGTGCGGTTGGTCCTCCTGGAGGAGCGTGACCTTGAACGTGGTCCCGGAGACCCCGTGGCGCTCGGTCTGCGAGCTTTCCAATTTGTAGCCTGACAAGGGGAGAACGGCGAGGTCTTCGCGCAGCTTCTCGATAGGCAATCCCAGTTCCAGGAGGGCCGCCACCGTCATGTCGCCGGCGATCCCCGCAAAGCAGTCAAAGTAAAGCAACTTCATGCATGTACCCTGTTGATCAGGCTGGCGGCGTAGGCCGCTCCGAAGCCGTTGTTTATATTCACCACGGTGACACCCGCGGCGCATGAATTGAGCATCCCCAAGAGCGCGGCGACGCCGCCGAAGGCCGCGCCGTAGCCGACAGAGGTGGGGACGGCGATGACCGGCTTGTCCGCCAGGCCGCCGACCACCGAGGGGAGCGCCCCCTCCATTCCGGCGACGACGATGATGACCGAGGCCTCGGAGATGAGTGACCGCCTGGCGAGGAGCCGGTGCAGCCCCGCCACGCCGACGTCGTAGAGCTTCTCCACCTCGTTTCCCATGAGCCGCGCGGTCAGCACCGCTTCGGCTGCGACCGGGATATCCGAGGTGCCGGCGCAGACGATGAGGACCTTCCCCTTGCCGCGTACCTCCACCGGGTGCTGCTCGATGGTCAGGGCGCGGGCATCGGCGTGATAAACCGCCTCCGGGAAGAGATCCTTGAGCTTTCTCCCCTTGACCGCGCTCACCCTGGTAGCGAGGACGTTGCCACCTTTCTCGATCATTGCGGTCATGATGGTCTGCATCTGGGCGA
>NZ_JBXKJL010000033.1:0-7890 GCF_056994735.1 Geomonas sp. | reverse complement strand
GTCCCCTGGTAACGGAGAAAGTTGCTGTGGACTGGCTGAACTACTACCCGTCCCTTTTCTACTGTCCATTCGAGAGCATCGTTCACGGAAATTCCAAGTTTCTCTCGTACGGCTTTGGGTATCGTCGTTTGGTACTTAGCTGTAACTGTTGAGTTCATGCCGTCCTCCCTATGCGTGAGACAGTAACCCCCGCCCATGTGTCAGGCGGTGGCTGCTTCCTCTTCTCCTTTCAACATACGAAGGTAATCCTCTTCTGATATTATCCGCACGCCCTTCGCTCGTGCATCCTCCATTTTCGTCGCGCCTACGTTTTCTCCCGTCACCAGCAGGTTGGTCTTGCCGGTAACGGATTTTCCTACCTTGGCACCCAATGATTTTGCCTCCTTCTCCATGTCGTCGCGGCTTCCGTGGACCATGGCGCCGGTGAAGACTATCTGGAGGCCGGAAATGGGGCTGGCAACTTTCTCGGACACTTCCGCGAGCGGGGTCGGTTCAAGGTTGAATCCCAGGGCGTAGAGCTTGTCAAAGAGTGGCTTTATGCGTTTCAGTCCTTCAACTACGATCTTCGCCGTTTTTTCCGCGAAACCCTCCACACCGATGACCTGCTCTTCCGAGAGGTTGAAGACTTCCTGAAGAGGGTAATGACTCAGCAACTTTTCGCAGTTGCCGGGGCCTAGCCGGAAGACGCCGAACGCCGTCAGGAAACGCCAGTCCTCGATCCTTTCGCTGCGGCTTCTGTTCAGCTGGTCGACCAGGTTCTCCGATTGCTTCGGCCCGAACCCCATGTCCTCGAAATCTTTGGCTTGAAGCGGGTAAATCTGGTCCACCGAACGGATCCCATTGGCATAGAGCCTCTCGATCGTTGCGCTGCCGAAGAGATCGACGTGCCGCAGCATCTTGAAGAAGTGCTCCATGGTGTTGGCGATCTGCGCCGGGCACTCCAGGGTGTTCGTGCAATAGAGGTAGTCGCCGTCCCAGTCCACGTCGGAACCGCAGCTTGGACATTTGTCCGGCAACACCGGCTCGACCGGTTTGATGACGTTGCCGATTTTGGGAATGACTTCTCCGCTACGGGTAAGTTCTATTATCGCGCCCGGGCCGATTCCCTTATCCAGCACCATCTTGTAGTGGTGGGCCGTGGCCCGCTGGATCAGGGCGCCGCTGAGACGGGTCGGTTCCACTCTGGCGACGGGGTTTACCCTGTCGGAGCGCGAGGTCTGCGGGAAGACTTCGATGACCTTCACCTGGGCCGCTTCCAGATTCTCTTTGTAGGCAATCTGCCAGCGGTGATGATGCCGCGTCATCCCCATCCTGTTCTTCAGTTCCTCGTCGGTGATCTCGATGATTACGCCATCGACATCAAAGGGAACGGTTGAGCGGATGCTGGTAACCAGCTCTTCGAACCCCGCGGTAAGCTGCTGCCAATTACCTGTCCACGACGGCAGCAGTGCGAAGGGGTAAAAGACCGCCGCCTTCTCTTTTATCGCCTGCTCCGCATGCTGGTCCAGCTCCTTTTCCCTGATGACGCTGGTCTGGAAGTTACGGGCGTTTTCGAAGTACGGCTGGAGGTGCTGGTCGAAGTACGGCCTGTTGACCACGATCTCTCCGGCTCCCAGCCCACGTGCGCCGTCATTGGCCACCGTCAACCCCCTGTCGAATACCCGGGTGATGTCGGTACCCCTTCTTCCATCTCCGCGGGTGTAGAGATGTTCCCCATCGTCGTAGGCAGCAAAGCCATCCAGCTTCGGAGTGACTCTGAATTCGAGAGTCTCGAAATCTTTGCCTGCCGCGGCCGCCTCTTTTCTGATCCGGGATGCCCATTGCTCGATGCTCTTCTTGGTATAGGCCTTCTCGGTCGACAACATCCGGGCGGGCAACTCCACCGTCTTACCGATGAAGGCGGCTTCGGGCTCCACTTTGTTGAGAAAGGGATGTTGGGGATGCCTGAGTCTTAGTTCGTCCAGGAAGGTGAAATCGTACTCGGCGTCGGATATGATCTGGGCGCCGCCGCGATAGAGAGCATTCGCCACCTCCAGAAATTCGACCAGCTCGTCGTCGGTCAGCGCCGTATGATTGACCTGCTGCTTCACGATAGCGTCGATCATCTCTTCGTTGAGAGAGCCGAGTGTTATCCCGGAGTTGTTAAGTATCTCTTTTTGTTCCTCTGTCAGCATGAACCCCTCTCGCGTGTCGTTATGGACCCACCTTATACCACACGCCGCCGTCGATTTAAACTGGCACAGTAATCGCGCCCTTGCTTTGCTCCTGTCGTTCTGGTAAATATCTGCAGCCGCGACAATTGTTGCGGTTCTTTTTTTGGATATCTGAGGTTTTCATGCTCGATCTAGCCCGATTGAATCCCGAACAGCTGGCCGCGGTGAAGCACACCGAGGGGCCGCTTCTCGTCCTGGCCGGCGCAGGCTCCGGCAAGACCGGGGTCATCACCTACCGTATCGCCCACCTCATCCTGAACAAGAAGGTGTCACCCGACTGTATCCTGGCGGTCACCTTCACCAACAAGGCCGCCAAGGAGATGAAGGAGAGGGTGGAATCCCTGGTGGGGCGCAAGCACTGCAAGGGGATCGTGCTCTCCACCTTCCATTCCCTGGGCGTGCGCGTGCTGAAGAGGGACATCGAGCGGTTGGGCTACAAGAAGAATTTCTCCATCTACTCGACGGCGGACCAGGTGGGGCTGGTGCGGCAGATCGTCCGCGAGGTCAACACTGAAAGCAAGAAGTACGACGCCGAAGCCATAATCTGGCGCATCTCCGGCGCCAAGAACAAGCTCATTCCGCCCGACCGTTATATTCCCGCTCCCTTCGACGACGTCGACATGATGGCCGCTTTGGTCTATCCCCGCTACCAGTCGGCGCTGAAGGCTTTCAACGCCATCGACTTCGACGACATCATCATGCTGACCGCCGAGCTCCTGCAGCATCACCCGCCGGTGCTCAAGCACTGGCAGGAGCGGTTCAGCTACATGATGGTCGACGAGTACCAGGACACCAACTCCTCCCAATACCTGCTGGTGAACCTGCTCGCCTCCGGCTGCGGGAACCTCTGCGTGGTCGGTGACGACGACCAGTCCATCTACGGCTGGCGCGGCGCCGATGTCGGCAACATCCTCGACTTCGAGAAGGACTTCAAGGGGTGCCGGACCATCAAGCTCGAGCAGAACTACCGCTCCACCGGCAACATCCTGGAAGCCGCGAACAGCGTGATCCGCAACAACCAGGTGAGGAAGGAGAAGAGACTCTGGACCGCGTCCGGCGAGGGCCCCCTCATCGATCTCTGCATCGTGCAGGACGACGAGGAAGAGGCGACCTCGGTCGTCGAACGGATCCAGCTCGAGCGCTTCAAGCACGATCTTCGTTACAGCGACTTCGCTATCCTCTACCGCACCAACGCCCAAAGCCGTGCCTTCGAGGAACAGCTGCGCTTCGAGGATATCCCGTACGTCCTGGTGGGGGGGACGCAGTTCTTCGAGCGCAAGGAGGTGAAGGATACCATCTCCTACCTCAAGGTGATAGGGAACCCGCTGGACGAGGTGGCCCTGCTGCGGATCGTCAACTTCCCCAAGCGCGGCATCGGCGACTCCACGGTCATCCGCATCAATCAATGGTCGCTGGAGAAGGAGTGCCCGCTCTTCGAGGCCTTCAGCCGGGTAGCCGAGATCGAGGGGATCGCGGACGCCATCAAGGAGAAGGTGCTGGCCTTCCATCAGACGCTGGTCGAGGCGACCGCCGCCTTCAAGGAGGAAGGTGACCTCGCGGAGAAGGGGAAGGCTCTCTTCGAACGGCTGGGGATCGAGGCCGAGATTTTCCGAACCATCGACGATCCGAAGCAGGCGCGGAGAAAGGTGGAGAACGTGGAGCAGATCATCAACTCCATGGCCTCCTACGAGGAGCGGGTGCCCCAGGCAACGCTGGGAGGGTTCCTGGAGAAGGTCTCGCTCATGGACGAGGACCGCTTCTCCGGGAAGGACAAGAAGGACCACGGTCTCGACGCGGTGACGCTCATGTCCCTGCACTCCAGTAAGGGGCTGGAGTTTCCCTTCGTCTTCCTGGTGGGGATGGAAGACGAGATCCTGCCGCACAAGCGGGCGATCTACGAGGATTTCACCGTGGACGAGGAGCGGCGGCTTTGCTATGTCGGCATCACGCGGGCGCGCAAGCAGCTGGTGATGACGCGGACGCTCTTCAGGAAGAAGTACGGGAAGCTGCAGGAAAGGATCCCGTCACGCTTTCTGGAGGAGATTCCCGCCTCGGTTCTGAACGTGCAGCAGAGCGGGGTGGTCAAGGAAGTGTCGCCCGAGGATGAGCAGAAAAGCGCCGAGGGGTTCTTCGCGAAGATGAAGGCGATGATGGGGTAGGGGAGAGGTCTGCGGAAAGTGGTCCTGAAAGGGAAATCCCCCCTGTCCCCCCTTTGTCAAGGGGGGGACGTTTGGGAAGCTTCGCATGCCGAGGGACGGGGGCAAGTCCGGGATTTCCGTGTCGAGGTCTCTTTTACTCCGAGTCGTTCTTGTTTCGCGATCCTTCTTCCTCCGGCTTCTTGATGGTCTTCTCTCCTGGGCGCCAGCCGACGGGGCAGAGGGCGCCGGTCTGCAGCGCCTGCAGGACTCGCAGTGTCTCGTCCACGTTTCTGCCGACGTCGAGGTTGTGTATTACCTGGTATTGGAGGATGCCTTCGGGGTCGATGATGTACAGCCCCCGCTGCGCCACGCCTTCCTTCTCATCGAGGCAGCCATAGGCCTGCGAGGTCTCCCTCTTCACGTCCGAAAGAAGCGGAAACTTCAGCGCCCCGATGTCCCCACGCTGCACCCAGGCAAGGTGGGTGTACTTGCTGTCGGTGGAGGCTCCCAGCACCACGGCGTTCAGCTTCTTGAACATCGGTATCGCCTGGCTGAAGGCCTTGATCTCTGTCGGGCAGACCATGGTGAAGTCCATCGGGTAGAAAAGGAGCACGATCCACTTCCCCCGGAAGTCGTCTATGGAGAGCTTCTTGAATTCCTTGTTTTTCTCTGTGCTGACCAGGGCGTCGAGGGCGAAGTAGGGGGCCCGCCCCCCGACCTTGGCAACCCTCGGCATGGTTTCGGCGCCGGCCGGAGTCGGAAGAGAGAGTGCGTGGAGAGGAAATGCGAGCGCAAGTGTCAGGATTAAAGCGGAAACCTTCATGGACTAGCCCCTCCTGTTCCGGATGGCACCTGACAGGCTCCAACTCCTGCCTGTCGGGAAAATTTGTTCACCTGCAAGCCCAGGTATGATATTGAAGATTGTATATTGTATATTGTGAATGATGGTGTATCAACTCAAAGAAAAAGGAGCGACAGAAATGACTGAAGAGAAGAACCCGCAGGTCCTGATGGAAACCTCGATGGGCAATGTCAAGATCGAGCTGTTCAAGGACAAGGCGCCCATTTCCGTGCGTAACTTCCTCTCCTACGTGAAGGATAACTACTACGACGGCCTCATCTTCCACCGCGTGATCAAGGACTTCATGGTCCAGGGTGGCGGCCTCGATGCCGATATGCAGCCGAAGAAGACCAAGTTCGCCATCAAGAACGAGGCCACCAACGGCCTCAAGAACAAACGTGGCACCCTCGCCATGGCCCGCACCAACGTGGTCGACAGCGCGACCTCCCAGTTCTTCATCAACGTCGTCGACAACGCCTTCCTCGACCACAGCGGCAAGACCCCTGACCGCTTCGGCTATGCAGTCTTCGCCGAGGTCGTCGAGGGGATGGACGTCGTCGATGCCATCCGCGCCGTCAAGACCGGCAACAAGGCCGGCCACCAGGATGTTCCGGTCGAGCCGGTGGTCATCAATTCCATCCGCCTGATCGAGGAATAACAACTCCCGAAGTAATGCCACCTTGAACGGCTGGCGGAGAGGTCTCGAAACCTCCTCCCTCAGCCGTTCATTGTTTCAGGACAAGATGGCCTGTGATCGCCGGGGTCACGGCGCCGTTCGTATCCCTGGCGGAAAAGCCTTCCAATGTAAATCCCCCAGCATCGACGGAAACACCAGCGGCAACTTGGCACGTCACGGTTCCGAGTGCGCCGACCGTGAATCCGGTCGGATCGGTGATGTTGATCCTCACTTGGGCCTGCGTGGCAGAGGTCGCCGGGATATACCTGCCGCCGACCAGGGCTCCGGCGTCCCTAACCTGCAGTACCCCTGTCTGCACCTCTCCGGTCGAGGGATCCGCCGGCACGGTCACGCCGGAGGGGAGACGGAGGGCCATCTCGACACCGTAGATGATGCTTTCGTTTGACTCTGTCGCGGTGCTGAGTTCGATCGTCGCCGTGGTACCTCCTCCCGGCGTCACCGTGTTGACCGCGGTTCCCCCCGAGCCCCCCGAACCGCAGCCCGCCAGCAGTGCCGGCAGAAGTACAAGCAAGGCAACCGTGACCATCTTCATGACGCCTTCCTCCTCTCGCTCTGTTATCTGCTGCGCTTACGGCTGTTGGAGCGGTTCTCCCCGGCCGTGATCGAGGATGCACCACGAACTCTCTTAAAAAAATAGAGTTTAGCTTAGAACCCTGTCATTTCAATGACCTCGTTCCGCCCCCCCTGTCTTAGTCAGCGAGGAACACTAAGCCATTGGACGGATTTAATTTTATTGACAAAAAACAGAACGATCTATACAATTCGGGGCTTCGGAAGAATACCGTTACACAGAATGTAAGGGGGTTTCACCATATGGAAATGAAGGATTTCATCTTTACCTCCGAGTCTGTCTCAGAAGGACATCCGGACAAGGTCGCCGACCAGATTTCGGACTCCATTCTTGATGCCATTCTCGAGCAGGACCCTAGATCACGTGTCGCCTGCGAGACCATGGTGACCACAGGCATGGCGGTAATAGCCGGTGAAATTACTACCAACGCCATCATCGATTACCCGAAGATCGTCAGGGATACAATTCGCGACATCGGTTACAACGATTCCTCCATGGGCTTCGACTGGGAAACCTGTGCCATCCTGACCTCCATCGACAAGCAGTCCCCGGATATCGCCCAGGGCGTCACCGAAGGCGAGGGTCTGTTCAAGGAGCAGGGCGCGGGCGACCAGGGCCTGATGTTCGGCTTTGCCTGCAACGAGACCCCGGAGCTCATGCCGATGTCGATCCTGCTGGCACACAAGCTGGTGTCGAAACTGGCCGACGTTCGCAAGGCCGGCGTCCTTGATTTCCTCCGTCCGGACTCCAAGTCCCAGGTCTCGATCCAATACATCAACGACAAACCGGTCCACGTCGACACCGTGGTCATCTCTTCCCAGCACACCCCCGAGGTCTCCTACGAGATGATCAAGGAAGGGATCATCGAGGAAGTCGTGAAGAAGATCATCCCGGCCGAACTGATGGATGCCAAGACCCGCTTCCTGATCAACCCCACCGGTCGCTTCGTCATCGGCGGACCGATGGGCGACTGCGGTCTGACCGGCCGCAAGATCATCGTCGACAGCTACGGCGGGCACGGTGCCCACGGCGGCGGCGCCTTCTCGGGCAAGGACCCCTCCAAGGTCGACCGCTCCGCCGCCTACATGGGGCGCTACGTAGCTAAGAACCTGGTCGCTGCCGGGCTCTGCGGCAAGTGCGAAGTACAGGTCGCCTACGCCATCGGCGTCGCCGAGCCGGTCTCCGTCATGGTCGACTGCAACGGCACCGGAAAGATCCCGTCCAAGCGGATCGCCGAGATCGTGCGCGAAGTCTTCGACCTCCGTCCGCGCGCCATCATCGAGCAGCTCGACCTGCTGCGTCCGATCTACAGGAAGACCGCAGCCTACGGCCACTTCGGCCGCGAGCTTCCGGAATTCACCTGGGAGCGTACCGACAAGGCCGCTATCATCAGGGAGAAGGCCGGGCTGTAGGAAAAGCCAACTCTGGAA
>NZ_JBXKJL010000032.1:0-11593 GCF_056994735.1 Geomonas sp. | reverse complement strand
CTACCGAGCCCACCGCCATCCAGCTCGTTTCCGGCTACAGCGGCTTCGGGGTCCACACCCTCCTATCAATCGTCACCTCCTTCCCCAAGACCTACAAGAACCTGGTCTTCGTCTCGGTCGCGGTCATCGATTCGGGCTCGTTCAAGGGGGCCGAGGAGATCGAGGCCCTGGAAGCCTCGGCCAAGGCGAGCCTCGAGAAGTACGTGGATCTGGCCCGAAGGCTCGGCTTTGCCGCCGATTACCGGCTGGCGGTCGGCACCGATGTGGTCGAGAGCGCCGTCGAGATCTGCAGGGAACTCGGGGAGGAGTACCCCAGGTCCACCGTCTTCACCGGGCAGCTCACCTTCCGCCTGGAGAAGTTCTACCACCGGATGCTGCACAACGAGACGGCCTTCTCGATCCAGCGCCGGCTGCAGTGGGACGGCCTCACCACCGTCATCCTCCCGATCCGCATAGGGGGGTGACCGGGCTCACGGGGATGAAGCAGTTCGACGGAGGTGCCGTCTTGTAAGCATTGCCTTGTAATAATGGAGGATTTACACTGGAGCCATGACCAGGAATTATTGGAACTTTACCGCCTCCGCCGGAAAGAACATTCTTTCCACCCATCTCGGCGCTGTCGTGCTCGTTGCCGCCGCAACCCTGCTGTGCGAGCTGGCCCGCCCCTACCTCTCTCCCATCAACATGGTGATGGCTTACCTGCTGGCGGTGGTGGTTGCCGCGGTCTCTCTCGGCCGCTGGCCCGCCATCGTCGCCGCCTTTCTCGGCGTCTTCGCCTTCGATTTCTTTTTCGTTCCCCCGCGCTTTTCCCTCACCATCGCCGATAAGGAGTACCTGGTCACCTTCCTGGCCCTCTTCACTGTCGGCGTGGTCATCAGCACGCTGATGGCCAGAGCCGGGGAGCGCCTTGAGGCCCTGCGGGCCCGGGAGCGGCATACCGCGAGCCTTTACCGCCTGAGCAGGAAACTGGCCGCCGCCGCAGACACTCGCACCATTCTCGCCGCGGTCATAAGTAACGTCGAGGAGAGCCTGGGAGCGCAACTGGCCGTCCTGCAGCCGAGCCAAGCGATAGTGAAGGTAGAAGCGGCGAGCAGGGGGCTCGAGTTGGAGCAAAGCGATCTCACCGTCGCACAGTGGTGCTTTACCAGCCGCCGTATGGCCGGGCGCGGCACGAAGTCCTACGGCGGCGCCAGGCTGACCTACCTGCCCCTCAAGGCGCCGGGCTCCACGCTGGGGGTGCTGGGGATCAGGCTCGATGACAGGGAGGACCCGCAATCTCCCCAGACGCTTCACCTGCTCGAGTCCTTCGCCGCCCAGACGGCCATGGCCCTGGAGCGGGTCCGGCTCTTCCAGGAGGCCCAGGAGGCCCAGATCCTGAAGGGGCGGGAGAACCTGGAGCGGGCCCTGCTGAACTCCATCTCCCACGACCTGCGCACCCCGCTTTCCGCCATCACCGGCGCCGTGAGCGCCGTCCTCGACGAAGGGGAAAAGCTCGGGGAAGCCGCCCGGACCGAATTGCTGGAGACCGCCCGGGAGGAGGCGGGGAGGCTCAACCGTTTCGTGGCCAACCTGCTGGACATGACCAGGCTGGAGTCCGGGGCGCTGCGTCCCCGGCTGGAGCCATCCGACGTCGAAGACCTGATCGGATGCGCCCTGGCCGCGGTGGAAAAGCGGCTGGGGACGACGGAGGTCGAGGTAAAACTGGCAGCCGATCTCCCACTGGCACCCATGGACCCGGTTCTGATGGTCCAGGTCCTGGTCAACATCCTGGACAACGCGATCAAGTTTTCCCCGGAAGGCGGCAAGGTCGAGATATCCTCCCATTGCACCGGCGGCCTCCTGGTCATCGAGATCGCCGACCGCGGCCCAGGACTCGCCACGCAGGACCTCGGCCGGGTCTTCGACAAGTTTTACCGCACCCCCGTCCCCGAGGGGCTTGCCGGGACCGGGCTGGGCCTCTCCATCTGCAAAGGGATCGTGGAGGGGCACGGCGGCAGCATCCGGGCCGAAAACAGGGAGGGGGGCGGGCTGAAGATCATCATCACCCTTCCGCAAGAAACTCCAAAGGAGGCGAACCTGCATGAGCACTGAAGGCGCCAGGGAAAACCTCCCCCGCATCCTGGTAATAGATGACGAAGCCGCCATCCAGCGCTTCCTGAAGGCCGCCCTGGACACGGTCGAGTTTTCGGTGCACCAGGCGACGACCGGACATGCCGGGCTCGCAGCTGCGGTCGCGGTGCGGCCGGACGTGATCCTGCTGGATCTGGGCCTGCCCGATCTTGACGGCGTGGAGGTGATAAGGCGCATCCGCGAGTGGTCGCAGGTGCCGATCATCGTGGTCTCGGTGCGCGAGCGGGAGGACGACAAAATCACCGCTCTCGATGCCGGTGCCGACGATTACCTGACCAAGCCCTTCGGGATCGGGGAGCTGCAGGCGCGGGTAAAGGTCGCCCTGCGCAGGGCGGTGCAGGAGGCCCCTGAGCCTGTCTTTCATACCGGCGATCTGCAGGTGGACCTGCCGCGCCGCCGGGTCACCGTGCGAGGAGAGGAGGTGCAGCTGACCCCGACGGAGTACGAGTTGCTGCGCATGCTGGCGACCCACGCGGGGAAGGTGCTGACCCACAGCCAGATCCTGAAGCGCATCTGGGGGACGGCGTACGTGGAGCAGCCGCACGTCCTGAGGGTCAACATCAGCAACCTGAGGCGCAAGATCGAGCTGGATCCATCAAGGCCACGCTACATACTCACCGAGCCGGGGGTCGGGTACCGCCTGAAGGCCGCGGAGTAGTTCTTGCCGCTGAAAACGGCGGTGCGGTATGGATCTGCGATTCCAGAGTCGAGAGTGAAGAGACGGTGTGGCAGCGCGGGTTCGAGGGAAAGAGTCAAAAGGTTGTCGCTTCGGAGGATTCTTGGGGGGGTGCTTCGGGGAGTGTCAAATTTGCCGATCTGGAGGGGAGGTCCCCTCCAGATCGACGTTTGAGACTAGAACAGCTTGAGGACGGACTGGGCTGCCTGGGAAGACATGGACAGCGAGGTGGTGCCGAGGGACTGACGGGTCTGCAACATCAGCATGTTCGCACCTTCCGTGTTCATATCTGCCAGGGTGAGGTTGTCCGCACCGGTCTGCAGCGTGCTGATCATGCTGTCGGTGAAGCTCTGGCGGGTGGTGATGATGTTCATGTTGGCTGCCAGAGTCTGGGTGTTGGAACGCAGCGTGGTGATGGCGGTGTCCATTTTGGCAGTGTCGGTGGTGATGTCGGAGACGGTCTGCCAGTTGCCGCTGGCGCCAGAGAGGCTGAGGCCCGTGGAGGTACCAAGGAAGCCGATCACGTTAAGCTTCGAGGAGGCGTCCTCGTTGAAGTTAACGGTCAGGGTGTTGGTGGAGCTCAGCAGGTTCAGGCCACGGTACCCGGAGTCGGAGGAGATGTTGTCGATCTGGCTCCGGATGGTGTCGTACTGCGTTGCCAGCTTGGACTGCACATTGGTGTCGCTGGTGGAAAGGGCGGACTGGGCGACACCTTTTGCTGCGTTGATCAGGCCGGTTATCGCGGAGATACCGGCGTTTGCTGCCTGCACGGTCTGGACAGCTTCTGCCATCCCGTCCTTACGGTCGGAGAGGTCGCTGGCGCGCTGATTGGCGTTCTGGGCTGCGAAGAAGTTGGTCGGGTTGTCCAGTGCGCTGTTGACCTGCTTGCCGGAAGAGAGCCTCTGCTGCGTTCTGTTCAGAAGCTGGCTGGTGTTCTGCAGGTTAAGAAGGTTGGTCCTCATTCCTGCGGTGAGTGAGATATCGCTGGTCGACATGTGTGTTTCTCCCTTTCTGGTGTTTTTTGTTCCCGGCTTCTTGCCGGGTTTTCCTACGGCCGATGCCAGCCTTTTTACACCAGGCGTGCCACTTTAATTCGATTTTCCCAATAGTTAGGGGCCACAGGAGAGGGAGAAGCCATTCTCCCCCCTCCCCATGAGAACCTCTCCCCCAAAAAATCATTAAGGATCACGGGCCGTTGTCCTCATCTGACCGGTACCTCCTCTTGCGGCGGAGCCTGGACAGGAAAAATCTTCGGGACGGTAGAAAAAAATATTGTGGCGGGAAGAAAATTAGAGTAGCAACCGCTGCCGTCGCTGCGGTCGGGATCCGTGCCCCTGCTTCTTATAGAATTCTGGACAAGAGTCAAAATTCCGTCACACGCCGTGAAGGTATATTCTGCGCGTTAGTCAAAGCGGTGACGGTGACCGGATGCCGGCACGGATTGTCATCAGGAACTTCGGGGAAATCAGTAGGTAATGAAGGAGGTAATGGGGAGTCAGGGCAAAAGGAGGGGAAGGCAGGGTACGTGCCTGGCCTACGGCACGGACCCCGCTGGGTAATTCTATTCGACCTTCATGGGCGACTTCTGCAGCCTCTTATAGTAGAAGTTCTGGCCGTAGAGGACGGCGATGGGGTTATGGCCGGTGACGCGGTCCTTGACGACGAGGGTGGTGACCGGGGCCTTCGAGTGCTTGTTGAACAGCATGTCGTGGCCCACGCAGAGCCCCACGATGACGTTCATGTCGGTACCGAGCTCGTTACAGATCTCGGCCTGGGCGATGGGATTGCAGGCGGGCTCGAAGGTGCCGGGACGAACCTTGTCCTCTTCCTTCAGCCCCAGCTCGTTCTTGTCGATGCTCCCCGCCTTGCAGCAGACGCTCAAAGGCGTCAGTCCCTGTGCCCTCAGGATCGCGGAAAGCCGCTCCGTCTCGTCCAGGAGACCGATGCAGGTGGCGATGCCGATCTTCTGGTAGCCCATCAGCTTCGCGAAGGCGATGGTGTCCTCCACCCTGGTCCAGCGCGCATTGATCACGTCGCTTCCCGGTGTCGGCTGATAGCAAAGCCCCTCCACCCTTGCCGCCACGTAGGCGATCTTGGCGTCCTCATTCTCCCCCTTCAGAAGGTCGACGGCCTCACCGATGACTTCGGCAAAGTTGCCCGCCGGGCAGTTACCGGGGCGCGGAGGGGTGGTCTCGGGGTTCCCGCTCCAGCAGTTGGTCGCGCCGCTTTTTTGCCAGACGGCGCTGCAGCGCGAACAGGAGACGGCAACGGTATTCTCGCTTTCCATATCAACCCTCCTTTGTTACCCCTTCTCCGGGGCCTGTAGCTGGACCAGCACGTAGGGGGAGACGATGAGGCAGAGAAATTTGCTGGCATTCTCCGCATCCCATCGCCCTATCTGCTCTGCCGAAGGCTTAGCCAGCAGTCCTGACGAGATCCAACGCTCCACGCTCTTCACGTCATCGGCGGCGAGGCTCGCGCCTACCTCGGCGAGATCGAGCATCGAGTCGACCACGATTACGCCGCCCCTTTCGAGATGGGCCCGCAGCGCAAACCAGTCGGTCACATCTATCTTGGTGGCAAGCTCTTCCTTTGATTCTGTCATCTACCTTCTCCGATATTTAAATTTGCCCGGCTACGGACGAAGAGCATTCGGTGCAGGAGCAGCGTTACCGCCGCGGTTCGCGCCCGGAAGGGCACTCCTACGCGAGACGCCAGAGGCGAGGCCCGCTACTCCAGTGCCTTCTTGAGCTCTACCAGCATTTCCCGGAGCTCGACCACTTCCTGGCGCAGCCCTGCCAGCTCCTCCTCGAGTCTGGCGATCTTCTCCTCGTCACCCCTGGATCTCGGGACGTCAGCGGCTCCGGCAGCTTCCAGGGCGGCCAGATCGGGCTCGCCGGCGAAGAGGTGGCAGAAACGCGGCTCCTTGCGCCCTGGCAGGCGCGGCAACTTCGCCACCATGGGAGGTGTACGCTCCATCAGGTCGTTCAGCACGCTCTCGACCTCGGAGAGATCGGCGAACTTATACATCCTCTCTCCCCGGGTCCTCAGCTCCCCCACGGTCTGCGGCCCCCGGATCAGGAGCTCGCAAAGCAGCGCCAGCTCGGCTGGAGAGAACCGGAACTTCTCGACCAGGGCGTGGCGGTACTTGGCCACCCGTCCCCCGATCCCGGAAACCAGCGCGTACTGCTTGAACCTCAGGGAATCGAGGGCCTTGGTCACCTCGCTCTCGTCCAGGGTCATGACCGGATCCCGGTTGGACTTCTGGTTGCAGGCGTTCACCAGGGCGTTCAGCGAAAGAGGATAGTATTCCGGGGTGGTCAGCTCCTTCTCGATCAGACAACCCAGGACCCGCACCTCTATATCATTGAGTGTCACATCCATGTGCGCTCCTCTTTACGGCTCAAGTATTTGCGGGGGAAGGTCCAACGGGACGGGTGAAGTGAAGCAGCTCTCCACCCGGCGCTTTCCATCTAGCTCGCAACTCCGCTCCGGGCAAAATTACTCGATAACCGGCACGGGATCAACCGTAAAAAAAAAGCATTCGCAGCAAACGGCGCGGCAGACCGTCCTCGGACAGGCGAGGAGTGCGTATCTGGTCCATTCCCTTTTAGTTGTAAAACGATATTTTATTTGTTATGGTATCTGCACCGGGCCGCAGAGGGGCCAAGGCCAAACCATCGAGGAGATCAGCATGACGAGTACTTTAGACTTCAGGAGAATGAATAAGATGATCAGGGTCTTCGGCGTGGTCCAGATCGCGCTGGTGGCTCTTCTCGTGTACATGGCTGTGAACTTCCAGCAGAAACTCCGGATCGAGGGGAGGGAATTCCGTTTCATGCACGGGGTGCTGGCCTCTTTTGTCGTTCAGCTACTGCTGTTCTATCCGATCTTCCGCTTCGCCTCGAAGGAGGCCGATCGCGATCTCGCCCTGACGGCCGCCGGGCTCACCACCGAACAGATGAATGCTTTCGCCAAGCAGAAGCGGTTCGCCGATATCATCAAGATCGCCACCCTCGGCTTCTTCGTGGTCTTCGTCACGGCAGCGCCGAACGATTCCTTCGTCCTCAGCGTCATCTACTACAGCTTCATCCTCACCATCCTCACCTATCTCCAGTGCTACAACTTCGCGGCGAGAAAACTGAAGGACAAGGCAAACGCCTAGCGGCTGGAAGGCCCCATCCCCGAACTGTGCGGGGTGGGGCTCCCCTGTCATTTCTTCGATTCAGCCGATTTCGAGCGAACCTGTGCGATCCGCTCCTCGGGCAGTCCGAGCCACTCCAGGAAACTCTGGTGCCCCGACGGGTTTTCCCGCTCGAACAGGGTGTGCCAATGCCCCATCATCTCGTCGTCCAGCCCCAGGGCCCGGAAACGGGAATTCCACTCCTCGACCGTGACCTTCCTCTCTTTTCTTTCCATGACGTGACCTCCTCCGGCAGACTCCATAATTGTTCCAAATCGTGGATCGGCTGTAAAGGACCCTCGCCTGCGGCGCCTTGAAAAATAATCGTCCCTGAAGATTTTACTGGACTACCGGCCTTGCTCGCACGTACATTCAGGGGGAATACAGGGCGTGCAATAAAAACAAAAGGAAAGATCGAGATGGCAACTGCAAAACAAGGTGACAAGGTAAAAATCAACTACGTCGGCACCCTCGAGGACGGCTCCGTTTTCGATACCACCATCGAAGACGAAGAGAGCTGCGGATGCGACGATGAAGGCTGCGATGACGAAGGCTGCGGCTGCCATGGCCCGATGGAGATCACCATCGGAAATGAAGACTTCTTCCCGCAGGTCGAAGAAGCCCTCATCGGGATGGCCCCTGGCGAGAAGAAGACCATAGTGATTCCGGCGGAGGACGCCTTCGGCGAGTACGACGAGGACGAGGTCTTCTCCATCTCCCGCGAGCAGCTTACCGGAGACATCGTACCGGAAGTAGGGATGGAACTCGAACTGACCGGCGACGATGACGAGCCGATCGAGGTGACCGTGGTCGAGGTTGCAGAGGACACCATCACCGTCGACGCCAACCACCCGCTGGCCGGCGAGGATATCACCTACGAGATCGAACTGCTGGAAATCCAGTAAAAATCAGAGACCAAGGTGCATGGAAAGGGCGGCCTCCAGGGCCGCCCTTTCCGCTTTCTCCCGCCATCAAACCCGAACCATCATCAGATCATGACCAATAATGCGACTATGAACGAAGCTCCCGCCGGAGCAGGAACGGCTCCCGGCGCGAGGCTGCCGTGGGCTCACGGGGAAACCCCGCTGATGCTGGCCCCCATGCAGGGGCTCACCAACCGGGCCTTGCGCTCCGCCTTCATCGACTGGGTGCGCCCCGACGCGGTCTTCACCGAATTCATGCGGGTAAATCCGGTCGCCGCCAAGAAAAGGCTCACTCCCGGCGATCTGAAGGAGATAGCCCCGGAGGAAAAGGGCGTGCCCCTGGTCGTGCAGTTGATCGGCCACGGCAGGGAAGCCCTGGTTTCTGCTGCCCAGCTTGCCCAGGACGCCGGAGCGGTCCACATCAACCTGAACATGGGATGCCCCTACGGACGGATGACCAGCGGGCTCACCGGTGGCGGGATGCTGAAGCGCCCGGAGCTGCTGGAGGAGATCATCCCCGCCCTGCGGGAGGTCATTTACGGCACCTTCTCCGTCAAGCTTAGGGCCGGCTATGAAGACCCGCGCCAGGTATTCTCCCTGCTCCCCCTCTTCGAATCGGCCAAGGTCGACTTCCTGGTGCTGCACCCGAGGACTGTCCGTCAGGCCTACAACGGCTGGGCAGACCACGCCATCACCGCCGAGGTCGTGAAGGAGACGGCGATTCCGGTGATCGCCAACGGCGACATCAGGAGCAGCGCGACCGGGTTGCGGATCTTGAGGGAGACGGGAGCCGCCGGGCTGATGCTGGGAAGGGGGGGCATCGGCGAGCCGATGCTCTTCGAGAGGCTGCGAGGGAGAGCCTGCGCTGAACCGGAGGTGGAGGAGAGGAGGGCGATGCTTCACCGCTACCTGTCCGATCTTCTCCCCCGCTATTGCGCGCTCTTCTGCGGAGACGCCCAGATCCTCGGAAAGATAAAAGGGGTGGTGGCCAGTGCGGAGGACCCGGAACTCGACCGGGTGCTCAAGAAACTGAAGAGATCGAAGAACCTGCAGGCCTTCAGGGAGGCCATGGAGGACTTGAGGTAGGAGGTTCGGCCGGGGCGGACGCCCGAGTCTACTTCTCCCAGTAATCCCTGGCGAAGAAGAATACCGCGATGGCGACGGCCAGTGAGGCGACCGGGATCTGAAATGCGGCATGGAACGCCTGCCCCGGCAGTTCCGGAGCCATCTTCCGGAACGACCCTATCACCACTCCCATTATCTGCTGGGTCGAGGCCGCTCCCATCAGCACGAAGAAGTTCAGCGAGGTCAGCGCCGTCCCGACTATCCGGACCGAGAACATGGAACGGACGATGGGATAGATCATGACGCCGCTGGAGACCGCCAGCCCCATCACGAAGAAAAATATCACCACTGCCGCATAGGGCATATGCTCCACCAATCCCAGGAAGGCGGTCATGAGGAGCAACAGCAGCATCTGCCCCGCCAACAGAGTCCTCTTGTAGGAGTGAAGGATCTTCCTGGCCACGCTGTCAATGAAGAGGCTCCCGGTGATGAAACCGAGCGACGTGTACATCAGCATCTGCCCCGTCTGGGCCCGTGTCAGCTTCAGCACCTCCATCAAGTAGGGCCCGCCCCAGAGACCTTGTACCGCAAGGTAGTTCCCATACCAGGCGAAGGCGACGGCACCCAAGAGCCAGAAGTCGCGATTGCCAAGAATCTGCTTCCACGCCTCCACCATTCCCACCGGCTGATGTGCAGCGCCCGTCTCCTCCTGCTGTGCCACACACGGCCGGTCTCTCACCAGCAGGAAGACCAGCACCGTGACCACGGCCTGCAGTACCGCCACGCCCAGAAATGATGCCCGCCAGCCTATCAGCGCCACGGCCAGGGCCAGCGGCGCCGTTCCCGCCACATTTCCGAGATTTCCCACCGCTACCATGAACCCCGAGACCTTCCCGAATTCCCGCTTCGTGAACCAGTGGCTGAAGATGGTAAAGGTTGCCATGAGGACGCAGGCCGTGCCTACTCCAATGAGGACGCGACCGGCCATCGCGGCCGCCATGCTTCCGGCCTGGGAAAAGATGAACCCGCCGATGGCAGTGAGGACACCGGAAAAGCTGATGACGATCCGCCCTCCCAGCCTGTCGATCAAGGGGCCGAGGGGGATCTGGGCTGCGGCGTAGACATAGAAGAGGATGCTGGAGAGGGAGCCAAGCTGGGCGGGGGACAGGCTGAGGTCACGCGAGAGATCCGCCGCCACCACGGCGAGCGAGACGCGGTAGAAATAGACAAGGATGTAAACCTGTGCCAGGACGAAGAAGATTCCCCAGCGCTGGCGGCGCAGCCGGTTATGCTCGTGCATGTTGTCACTCCCCCCGGCACTCTAACACAGCGTTATGAACCGGTTCAATCAGAAAGAGCTGAAATGAATGCCGGCCTTACTGGCCGAAAGGAAGATGAGGGGGCAAGACAGGATCAATCCGATAAGCTATTAGAAACAGAGTCGTTTCATCTTGAAGGCCGCGCCTTTTGGGATACCCTCTTAGGGCAGCCGTCAACTGCAGCAGACATATCTGCGTGGCAGCCGCCCCACCCCCTGCCCCCTCCCGAAGGGCGAGGGGAGCGTCGACCATGCAGGCCAGGAGATTGACCATGTTCCTCGAAAGCGATCTCAAGCTGGGGTTTTCGGACGTGCTGATCAGGCCCAAAAGGTCGAACCTGAAAAGCCGCTCCCAGGTGGACCTGCAGAGGACCTTCAAGTTCCTCCACAGCAAGCACGACTGGACGGGCATCCCGGTTATCGCCGCCAACATGGACACGACGGGGACCTTCGGGATTGCCGATGTGCTCTCCAGGCACGGAATGCTGACGGCGATTCACAAGCATTACCAGGTAACCGACTGGAAGAGCTATCTCCACGACAAGGATGACTCCATCTACAACAGGATCATGGTCAGTACCGGCACCTCGACTGCCGACTACGAGAAGCTGTCCACCATCATCAACAACCACCCGAAAATCGATTTCATCTGCATCGACGTCGCCAACGGCTATTCCGAGAACTTCGTTGGCTACGTGGTGAAGGTACGGGAGGCGTTCCCGCAGAAGACCATCGTGGCGGGGAACGTGGTGACGGGAGAGATGGTCGAGGAGCTGCTCCTTTCCGGCGCCGACATTGTCAAGGTCGGGATCGGCCCGGGGTCGGCATGCACCACCAGGATGAAGGCGGGGGTAGGGTACCCTCAGCTCTCCGCCGTCATGGAGTGCGCCGATGCGGCGCATGGGCTGGGGGGGCGGATCATCTCCGATGGCGGCTGCACCTGTCCCGGCGATGTCGCCAAGGCCTTCGGGGGAGGGGCGGATTTCGTGATGCTGGGGGGGATGTTCGCGGGGCACGACGAGAGCGGCGGGCAGATCGTCGAGCGCGACGGAAGGCGCTTCAAGCTCTTTTACGGCATGAGTTCGATCACCGCCATGGAGAAGCATGCGGGAGGGGTTTCACCGTACCGCGCATCGGAGGGGAAAACGGTCGAGGTGCCCTATCGCGGGGCTATCGACGAGACGGTGAGGGAGATCCTGGGAGGAGTCCGCTCCGCCTGCACCTATGTCGGCGCGGCGGCATTGAAGGAACTGACCAAGCGGACGACCTTCATCCGCGTTCGCGAGCAGGAAAACCGG